>DATJPH010000683.1:0-7632 GCA_035506475.1 Bacteroidota bacterium
CAAGGGGAACATCAATACGTTTGATTTCATGATCAATGCGACCCCGGACCAGGTCCGGGACAAATGCAAGCGGGTCATCGACGAGGCGGGCGCTGACGGAGGTTTCGTGCTCTCCACGGGCGATCAGTGCGGCCGTGATACCCCCCACGGAAATCTCTTTGCCATGGTGGAGGTGGCCTCGACTTATGGCAAGTACTGAGTCTCTGCAGCACTATCCCTGTCATCAGTTTCCCTGTCATTGCGAGGAGCGCTTTATGCGACGAAGCAATCTGTTCAGCACCGTTCTCTTCCTCATCCTACCTCTCCTCGCCTCCCCTGCCCTCTCTTCGGTGATCATACGTACGCGTGACGCCGTCGTCTGGGCCCGCTCCCAGGTCGTGACGGGGAGCGTCGATTCCACGATGGCCATGAGCGGAGCCCTCTACGTGAACGGAGTCCCGGTGTCGCTCCAGGTCGCCTCGCCTGCCGACACCTTCTCGGTCCCCATCCAGCTTCAGCCGGGCGTCAACACGATCGTTGCCCGCGTCGACAGCGCGGGGGACGGCCGGTATTCTGATACGCTCAGGCTCACCCTCGGCTATTCGTTTGCGCCGGAGGTCTTTGCCTGGGCCGCGGCTTCGGGGGGATCGGCATCGATGCACGTTTCGGTGATCGACAACCCGGACTCTTCGGCCCTTGCGTTTTCCTGGACGCCGGACGTGCACAATCCGGTGCCGCTCTCGATGACCAACCCGTCGGACAGCGCAGCCTCCGTGACATTCCCGCCAGGGACCCCCGGGGGAGACTACGTCTTCCGGTTGACAGTGCGCAGTGCAAGGGGGGACACGGGCTATGCCCGTGCGATCGTCCGGTTCGACACATCGGGGGCGCACCCGTTCGATATCAGCACTGACCACGCCCGGTGGATCGACAGCGCCATCGTGTACGGCGTGACGCCGTACATATTTGTGGGCGCGGGGCAGTTTGCAGACGTCTCCGCCCGCATAGCGGAAATCGCCCAGCTCGGCGTGACGGCGATCTGGATACAGCCGGTCTTCTCGACGCACGCCGGCGGCCAGGGATACGACATCATCGACTATTTCAACGTGCGAACCGACGTGGGAGGTGAGGCCCAGCTTGCGACGCTCGTTTCCACGGCCCATGCGTACGGGCTCCGCGTCCTGTTCGATCTCCCGGCAAACCACACGTCGATCTACCACCCCTATGCCCAGGACGCGGTGCAGTACGGTCCCCGGTCCCACTACTACAGCTACTACGAAAGATCGAAGGACTCCGCCCCCTACAGCTCCAACGAGAATCTCCGCACATCCGGGCTCATGACGTTTGTCTACTATTTCTGGACTGACCTTGTCAACCTCGACTACGGAAACCCCGAAGTCCAGCGGATGATGACAGAGGCGTCGAAATACTGGATAAGGAAGTACGACATCGACGGGTACCGCGTGGATGCATCCTGGGGGGTGAGCGCCCGGACGCCGGCGTTTTTCAAACAGTGGCGGCTGGCGCTGAAGCGACTCAAGCCGGAGATACTCCTCCTTGCCGAAGACAAGGCGTCGGTCAGGCTTCTCGACGCCAGCGGCCGCGTCTCCCCCTTCGACCATGAATTCGACGCGGCGTACGACTGGACCAACGAAATGTCCTGGGTCTCCCACTGGGTCTGGGAGTACACATACAGCGCAAACTCCAACCCGACGATATTCAACACCACGCCCGAGGCCCAGCGGGGCGCGGCGCTCCACAACGCGCTGACAAGCAACGGCGCAGGGTACGCCCCGGGAGCGATCCCCTTCAGGTTCCTCGAGAACAACGACACCTACAGGTTCCTTGCGACGCACGATCTCGCGCGGACGAAGATGGCGGCTGCCCTTGAATATTCCCTGAACGGGATCCCCCTCCTGTACAACGGGCAGGAGATCGGCAACGCGACGTATCCCTATTCCGCGTACTTCATATTCACGAGGGGAGGGACGATGATGTCGCAGGATCCCTACGGGCTCTTCCCCTATTACCAGCAGCTCGCCCGGTGGAGAAGGAGTCTCCCCGCGCTCACCGGGCCGAATTTTGCCGAGGTGCCGATCACACCGTCGGCGTCCCAGTACGCGTTCCGGAGGTGGTCGGGATCGCAAAACGTCTTTACCTGCGTCAACATGGCCGCCTCCCCGGCCTCCGCGACGCTCGCCATCCCCGTCCCGTCGCTCGGCCTGGACTCGACGCGGACGTATTACCTGACGGATCTCCTGAGCGGACAGTACGTGAGCGGCACACCCGCCGCGCTCGGCTCGGCGGGGATACAGATGCCCGCCTACAGCACCAGGATGTTCCTTCTTGCCGACTCCGTGGTCTCCGTGACCTCCCTTCCGCCGGGAGCTCTTGCGGACCTTCCCGGAACGTACCGTCTCGAGCAGAACTATCCGAACCCGTTTAACCCGGCCACGGTCATCGGCTATGAGCTCCCTGCCGCTTCCCATGTCCGTCTTGACGTGTACGATCTGCTCGGCCGCTCGGTGGCCACACTCGTCAACGCCGAGCAGCCCCCGGGCCGCTATACCGTGCGGTTTGACGGCCGCGAGCTGGCAAGCGGCATGTACATCTACCGTCTGCAGGCCGGGTCCCGGTCTTTCGCAAAGAAAATGTTGATCCTTAAATGATCGAAAGGGCGACTCCATGAACACGCGGAGTGTTGTGAGCGAGGAGCAACGACGTCAGTACAGGGAAGAGGGATACTTTGTCCTTGAGGGCGCGATCCCTGACGCGCAGCTCGGCGTCCTGCGCGATGAATGCGCGTTCCTCATCCGGGAGCAGGAGGCGGAGATGGACAGGACGGGGAGCGACATACTAAACCTGAGCCGCCGCAACAGCAGGTACTTCGTTTTCCTGCCGTACAGGAACCGTCCCGCGCTCGGGGAATTCATCTTCAGCGACCTGATGGCGGAGATCTGCCGCGCCACGATCGGGAATTCCGCCAAGCTCTTCTGGGAGCAATTTGTCGTGAAAGGGACGGACAAAAAGGGAGCGGAATTCCCGTGGCACCAGGACTCCGGGTACGTCGACCGGGCGCACACGCCGTACGTCAACGCATGGATTCCGCTCGATGACGTCACGGAGGAGAACGGGACGATTTACATTCTCCCGTTCTCGCGTGCCGGGACGCGCGAGCGGGTGGAGCATAAGCCGCTCCCGGGTTCGAACGACCGCGTCGGGTACTTCGGCAGCGACCCGGGGGTCTCCGTCGTCGCCCGCGCCGGTTCGATCGCGGTCTTCTCGAGCGTTTCGTTCCACCGCTCCGGGGTGAACGCGACGAAGGCGATGCGACGAGCCTATTCGATACAATTTTCGCCCGAGACGGTCCTTGACGCGGACGGCTCACTGAAGGGGCTCGATGTCCCGTTCCTTGAGAACGGGAAGCGCGTCCGCTGATATAACCCGGTCGCTCCGAGCCTGGCGTCACCGAGCGGAGCGAAGCAGCCTTCCATACACGAACATAGAGACCCGTGACACACATACTCGTCCTGTACGACAGCGTCACCGGCCACACCGCGAAAATGGCGGCGCTGGTGGCGAAGGGGGCGCGGAGCGATCCCGGGGCCGAGGTCCGGCTGAAGTCGGTCGATGAGGCGTCCGCCGCCGACATACTCTGGTCGGACGGGGTCGCCGTCGGCTCCCCCACGTACCTGGGGTCGCTCTCATGGAAGATGAAGAAGTTCTGGGACACGCTCGAGGGGGACCTCTGGGGGAAGATCGACGGGCGCATCGGGTGCGCCTTCTCCTCCTCCGGCGGCTGGGGGGGAGGGAGCGAGCTTTCCTGCCTCTCCATCCTTATCGTCCTTCTCAACTACGGCTTCCTTGTCTTCGGCGTCCCCGACTACGTCGGCAAGCAGATGACGCTCCATTACGGGGCAGTCATCGCCGGCGAACCCCGCACGGCGGAGGAGAACGCTTCCTGCGAGCGCCTGGGCGAGCGTCTGGCGCGCTGGACGGCGCTTCGCGGCGCCGAACCCTCACGCAATGATCAATCCACATAACCGGGAGTATGCCGGCCATGACTGATGCCCGGACACGCCTTGCCTCGCTCGATGTTTTCCGCGGTCTGACGATCGCGATGATGATACTTGTCAACGACCCGGGTTCCTGGGCCGACAGCTATCCGCAGCTCAAGCACTCGGCATGGGACGGCTGGACGATGACCGACATGGTCTTCCCGTTTTTCCTCTGGATCGTGGGGGTCGCAATGACACTTTCGCTCTCCCGGAGGAAAGAGCAGGGCGGTTCCGACCGCTCCCTCATACTCCATGCCCTCCGGAGATCGGCCGTCATCTTCGCGCTCGGGATCGTCGTGAACGGTTTTCCCTTCGGCATCGGCGCCCCGTTCTCGTTTGCCACGCTCCGGATTCCGGGCGTCCTGCAGCGGATCGCGATCTGCTATTTTCTCGTGGCGCTCCTCTACCTGAAAACGAAGCCGCGCACGCAGGTCCTGACCGCCGCCGGGCTGCTCGCCCTCTACTGGGCGCTTGTCAGGTTCGTCCCCGTTCCCGGGTACGGCCCGGGAGTCATGAGCCCCGTGGGGTCCCTCTGCTGGTATGTTGATGCACATCTCCTGGCGGGGCATACGTGGGTGTTCGCCCCCGCGCCCGGGTTTGACCCGGAAGGGATCGTGAGCACGCTCCCCGCGATCGCGACGACGCTCTTCGGCGTGATGACGGGCCGGTATCTCCGCTCCGACCGGTCGCCCGAGACGAAGGCGGCGGAAATGTTCGTGGCCGGGTATGCCATGGTCCTTGCCGGCGTGATCGCCGACATCTGGCTCCCGATCAACAAGAACTGCTGGACCTCGTCGTACGCCCTCTTCATGGGAGGGTGGGCGCTGGTCTGCTTTTCGACCGTCTACTGGCTGATGGACGTCAAAAGGGAAGGGAGGTGGCTCGAGCCGTTCAGGATATTCGGCCTGAACGCGATCACGCTCTATGTCGTCTCGGAGCTCCTTGCGACGCTTCTCTGGGTGATCACGGTGGGAAATTCTCCCGGGACGGCGGTGACGCTTCACGATCAGGTGTACGGTGCTCTCTTCGCCCCGTTCTTCTCCCCCGCGAACGCTTCGCTTGCCTTCGCGCTCGTTTATGTGCTCCTCCACTTCGCACTGGGGTGGATGATGTGGAAAAAAGGATGGATCATAAAGGTATAGAGCATGGAAACACGTACGCTGGGCGAGGGGGGACCCCCGCTGACTGTCATTGGTTTCGGCGCCTGGGCGATCGGGGGCCCGTGGATATACGGCTGGGGGAAGGTCGATGACGCCGAATCTGTCTCGGCAATTCACCGGGCGCTCGATGAGGGCGTCAACTGGATCGACACTGCGGCCGCCTATGGCCTCGGGCACTCCGAAGAGGTGGTCGCCCGTGCGCTGAAGGGGCTTGCGCAGAGGCCGTTCGTCGCCACAAAATGCGGCCTCCTCCCCGACGGGAAGGGGGGCGTGAAGAATTCGCTTGCCCCGGAGAGCATACGCGCAGAGTGCGATGCGAGCCTGAAGCGGTTGCAGACCGACTGTATCGATCTCTACCAGATACACTGGCCTGCCCCCGGCGCGCCCGTGGAGGCCGCCTGGGAGACAATGGCCGATCTCCGGAAGGCCGGGAAGGTCCGGTACATCGGCGTTAGCAACTTCGATGTCCCCCTCCTCCGCCGCTGCATGGCCATTGCCCCGGTCCAGTCTCTCCAGCCCCCCTACAGCCTGATTGCACGGGAGGTCGAGGAGGAGGTGCTGGAATTCTGCGCAAACCACGGGATCGGCGTTGTCGCCTACAGCCCCATGCAATCGGGCCTGCTCACCGGCAGATTCAACAGGGAGCGCCTTACCCGCGACGACTGGCGGCAGAAGATTCCCCTCTTCCGGGAACCCGAGCTCTCCCGGGCACTCGGATTCGTCGAGGCACTCAGGCCGATCGCCGATGCCCGCAAGAAGTCGGTCGGCAACCTGGCCGTCGCCTGGGTTCTCAGCAACACGTCGGTGACAGCCGCAATCGTCGGCGCGAGGACGCCGGCGCACGCGGAGGAAAACGCGGCTGCTGCCTCCTGGACGCTCACATCGGACGAGATGCGCAGGATAGAAGAGGCCTACCGGAAATTTTATCCGCCGGACTGAACCAATGGAAAAGACGAAGATACTTCTCGATACCGACATCGGGACCGATATCGACGACGCGGTCTGCCTTGCGTACCTCCTTGCCCACCCGGCCTGCGATCTCCTGGGGATCACGACCGTGACGGGAGAGCCCGAGCGGAGGGGGGCGCTGGCATCGGCGCTCTGCATCAGGGCGGGGAGGGATATACCGATCTACCCCGGCGCGGCAGAGCCGATCCTTCTTGAACAGCGGCAGACGCGCGCCGCGCAGGCCGACGCCCTCGGCCGCTGGCCCCACCGGACCCGGTTCCCGAAGGGGGAAGCGGTGGAGTTTCTCCGCAGGACGATCCGCGCGCACCCGGGTGAAGTGGTCCTTCTCACCATCGCGCCCCTGACGAACATCGGGCTCCTTTTCTCCGTCGACCCGGAGATCCCGTCGCTCCTGAAGGGTCTTGTGATGATGTGCGGGCGGTTCCTTGACCCGCCGCCGAAAGGGTACGGGCCCGTCGAATGGAACGCCGTGGGGGACGCGCACGCCACGTCGATCGTCTACGCCTCGTCCGTCGCGCTCCACCGTTCGGTCGGCCTGGATGTGACAATGCAGGTGAGCATGAGCGCAGGGGAGTTCAGGTCGACGTTCGGGGGACTCCCCCTGTTCGCTCCCGTGATGGACTGGGCGGAGGTATGGTTCGGCGAGCGACCGGAGGGGACGACGTTTCACGACCCGCTCGCCGCTGCGACGATATTTGCCCCTTCGCTCTGCACGTATCTGAAGGGGGAGGCGAACGTCGAGCTCGGTGAGGGGAAGGACTTCGGGCTCATGCACTGGCGCCCGGGGAACGCCGCATCTCCGCACGAAATCGCCGGCACGGTCAACGCGGCCGCATTTTTCGATCACTACCTCTCCGTCGTCCGGAACGCATGATGCGACCTCTCCGGCTTGCTTCGCTTGCCGCGTGCGTGCTGCTTGTGATTCCCGGCTGCCCGAGGCGGAATGCCGGGGATCCGGGCGTCGTGACGATCACGTTCTGGCACAGTTTTGTCGCCTCCACGATCCCGGCGCTCGACGACCTGATTCAGGAATTCGAGCGGACCCACCCGGGCATACGCGTCCGGGCCCAGTACATCCCCACGGGGGACGGTCTGATCCAGAAGCTGATCACGTCCGTCCAGAGCAACACCGCGCCCGACGTCTCCTGGATACATGCCGACTTCCTTGACAGGCTTGCCGGCGGGGGTGCGCTCATACCGATGCAGCAGTTCATCGACGGGACGGACAGCCTTCCCGCGTCGGAGTTGAACGACATATTCCCCTCCCTTCTTGATGCGGGGAGACTCCGGGGCGTCCTCTACACGATGCCGATGGAAGCGACCTCCCTTGCGCTTCTCTACAACAGGGGGCTCTTCAGGGAGGCGGGTCTGGACCCGGATCATCCACCGAAAGACTGGGATGAGCTGAAAGAGTATGCGTCGCGTCTCACCTCCCCCGCGGACGACCGGGGGCGGAGGGAACGGTA
>DATJPH010000684.1:0-2967 GCA_035506475.1 Bacteroidota bacterium
CAGATTACCGTCCCCGAACTCTCGCTCGGAATACCCGTGTTCGAGTCGGGATTCGTCCAGGTCGCACCTTTCGCCGGGCTCTCCGGAGTATTCATCTCCCCGCCCAAAGACGCCAACGGGAATTCGACGAGCAGTCTCGAGTTGAATCAGTTCTCCTGGTCTGCCGGGCTAAATCTTGACTGGAAAATGGGCGGGGCGGATCCGATGAGGGCCTACTGGTTCATACGGACCCGGCTGACGATTTCGTCCCCTTTCCCCCAGCCTGACAGGAGATTTGCCGGGAACATCGTCACATTCACGGTCGATGTCGGCTTCTTCGGACGAAGCCTCATGCGGGATTTCTAACACAAGGTAGGAGATACCATGGAACTCCTTGTCAGGATTCTCCTCGTGACCTGTATCGGGTGCATCTGGTGGTGGGCGACAGGCGCGCCATTGTCAGAAGTCGCGAATCTCGCCCTCATCGTGGGAGGTGCGGTGCTTGTAGTTCCCGTTGCCTGGCTCGGGAGGAAGGCGCTTGACAGGCACACGTCAACCGGCCGTACCGTCTGGATAACGACGTTTGTCCACTGTGCCGTGCTGATCTTCCTTGGCGCAGCCACGGTCCGGGCAATCAGCACGCATCACCAATGGTCCGGCTGGATACTCCCGGTGCCGGCCGACATCAGCCTGGTGTTCGTCATTGTTACCGGGGCAGCGTGCGTACTGACGGTGGCGAACCTTGCATTGAAGGGACTCGGTGCCCCTTTTTTCATCGCGCTCAGCCGGAAGCTGACATCCGATTGGCTGTATGCCTGGACGCGAAACCCCATGGTGCTCGCGACATCCGCCTGGCTCCTGTCGCTCGGCCTCTGGTTTCAGTCCGGGCTCTTCGTCCTCTGGGTCCTCATCCTGTTTGTGCCTGCGTTGCTCTTCTTCGTGAAGGTGTTTGAGGAACGGGAGCTGGAGATTCGATTCGGGAGATCCTACCTGGAGTACAAATCCCGGACGCCGATGCTGTTCCCGGGAAGGCGGGGCAGGTGATCGGTGTGGGAGAGAGATCGGTGAACGTGATCACCCATACGGCGCCAATTGCATTTGGCCCTCGGCAATCATATTGAGCTATCGACAGAGCGTGTACATCAACACAGGCCCCTGGTCCCGACGGATTGAGGGCCTGTTCTATGTCTGCAGGGAGTCCAGGATGAACGTGCAATCATCGATATGCCTTCTGCCATTGTTTTTCTCGGGGGCACACACACGGTCCTGGCCCAACGGGTGCAAATGCAATGTGCCGCCGGACGGTCTGGAGCGTCGCGTGAGGAGAGCAGGAGAAATAGTGGAGAAATTCGGGTTCTGGGTAAAGTGAGTTGAGCGTCACGATTCTGTTGCGCCTGCATGGAAATTGGAGATAGTGCGCCCCCTTTTCCCCTTCGCTGCATCATACTTCCCGTAGAGTTCATGTTCTTCCACTGATTCACCCCCCCTGATTGGTTTTCGGAAGCGATTGCTTCCAGAGAGAAGGCAGAGGCACAACTATGTCCAGGAGAATACTGATTGTCGGAGGCGTAGCCGGAGGAGCGACCGCGGCGGCGAGGGCGCGGAGACTTGACGAATCCGCAGAGATCACAATCCTGGAAAAGGGTCCGTACGTCAGCTTCGCCAATTGCGGAATTCCCTATTTCATCAGCGGGGACATTGCGCGCCGGTCACGCCTGCTTCTCCAGACGCCTGAAGGGTTCCTGAGCAGGTACCGGATACAGGTCAGGACGAACACCGAAGCGGTGGAAATCCGCCGGGAAACGAAAGTCGTTTTGGCCCGGAGTTCATCCGGCGACGAGGAGATTCCCTACGACAGGCTCATCCTCGCGCAGGGCGGGTCACCGGTGGTTCCGCCGCTTCCCGGGGTCGGGCAGGATCACGTGTTTACACTCTGGACGATCCCCCACATGGACCGGATCCACAAGTTCATAGAGGAGCGGAAGCCCGCCTCGGCCGTCATCGCGGGGGGCGGTTTTATCGGACTGGAAATGGCCGAAGCGCTCAAGGCAAGAGGGATTGCGGTGACGATCGTGGAGCTGGCGCCGCAGGTGATGATAACCATGGATCCGGAGTTTGGGGCAATGATCAGGGCCGGCGTCGAAGAGCGCGGGATCAGCGTCAGGACAGGCGTCGGCCTTTCCGGGATCCTGGCGGATTCAGTGCGACTGACGGACGGGTCGTCGGTCGACGCCGCGATGGTGCTCCTCTCCATCGGCGTGCGCCCCCGGCTCGACCTCGCGAAATCTGCCGGGCTTGCCGTCGGGGCAAGCGGAGGTCTCGAAGTCGATCAGACATTGCGGACGAGCGACCCCGACATATTCGCCGTGGGGGATATGGTGGAGGTGCTGCACAAGGTCCACGGAAAGAAGGTGAGGATACCCCTGGCAGGTCCCGCCAACCGGCAGGGACGCATTGCAGCCACGAACGCACTGGGCGGCGAGATCGCCTACCACGGCGCGCTGGGTTCCTCCGTGGTCAAGCTCTTCGGCGCGACTGCCGCCTCAACGGGGCTCTCGGAAAAGGCTGCAAGGGACGCGGGTTTCGATGTCGGCGTTGCCTATGTTTTCAAGGACAATCACGTGACCTACTTCCCCGGGAGCAAGCCCCTCGCGCTCAAGCTCGTTTACGATGCGGCAACGGCGAGGCTGCTCGGCGGGCAGGCATACGGTGAGGAGGGGGTCGAGAAGCGGATCGACGTGCTGGCCACCGCCCTCCATGGAAAAATGACGCTCGAGGATCTCTCGGAGCTTGATCTTGCGTATGCTCCTCCCTATAACAGTGCCAACGATCCGGTCAATCTGGCATCGTTCGTCGGGTTGAACCACATCGCGAAATTCAGTCCGCTGAAGACCCCCGCCGAGGTACTCCGCGAACTTCCCGATACGCACGGGGTCATACTCGACGTCCGCACGGTTGGTGAGCAGTCGAAAGCCCCTCTTGAGGGCG
>DATJPH010000685.1:0-5366 GCA_035506475.1 Bacteroidota bacterium
GCGGAGGCCCCGCGGGTCTCGGTTGCGCCTTCGAGCTGGCCAGGCTCGGACATGAGGTCGATCTCTACAACGACGGTCCCCCCGGCGGGGTCCCGCTGAAGAGCATACCTCCGTTCCGTCTCCCGGGTGAAGACCTGGCGCGCGACACGGAATTCCTCCGGAGCCATTTTTCGCTGCACGAGACCGTTATCGATCGCCGGGTATTTGACTCGGTCGCCGCGTCGCACGACGCGCTCTTTATCGCCGTGGGGCTCGGGCATGACCGCCCGCTCGGCATCCCGGGCGAGAACCTCCGGAACGTGTATCCCGTGCTCGGATTCCTCGAGACGGCAAAAAGGAACCCCCGGTCACTGACGATCGGTTCCCGGGTCATCGTCGTCGGCGGGGGAAACGTCTCGCTCGACGCCGCGTCGACCGCCGTGAAGCTTGGCGCCGACGAAGTGACGCTCCTCTACAGGCGTTCGGAAGAGCAGATGCTTGTCTGGCGTGCTGAGCTGGCCGCGGCGCGGCGGCTTGGCGTCGTCTTCAGGTTCCTGTCGGCTCCGGTATCGATAGCGGGGAAGGACCGGGTGGAAGGAGTGCTCTGCCGGGGGATGCGGCTGGGGGAGAGGGTTGACGGATCAGGACGTCCCGTGCCTGTTCCGATCCCGGGATCCGATACGCTCTTCCCCGCGGATTCCGTGATTGTCGCCATCGGACAGGACCTGAGCGCGGGCTGGCTTCCTCCCCTTGCACGGACGGCGCGGGGGCATATCAGCGTCGACGGGAGTTTCCGGACGTCGGTTGCGGGGATGTTTGCCGGCGGGGACGCTGCAACCGGCGAGGGGACCGTGGTCCGCTCACTTGCGGACGGGGTACAGGCTGCACGCTCGATGCACCAGTATATGACGGGGGGAGGATGAATAGCGCAGAGCAGAAAAGCGGGGAACCCCTCAGGGACCTCTCCTACGACATGCTGGGAATCCGCCTCGAGAACCCGTTCATCCTGGCGGCCGGTCCTTCCACCGACGACCTCGACATGGTCCGCCGCGCATTCGGCATGGGATGGGCAGGGGCGATCCTGAAGACCACGTCGGTCGAGGGGACGCGGGTCGATCTCGCCTATCCCATGATGTCCTCGTTCAACCACGACGGGAAGCTCCTCTTCGGGATGGGGAATATCGATCTCATTTCGGAGCACCACTGCGACAGGGTGGAGCAGACGGTCAGGGCGCTCAAGAAGGAGTTCCCGGAAAAGCTCGTCGGGGCGAGCATCATGGCCGGGAAAAAGGAAGACTGGCAGTCGCTCGTCGAGCGGCTCGAACGGGCGGGCGCGGACCTGATCGAATGCAGTTTCTCCTGCCCCCAGGGGAACATCGGCGAGGATCCGGGAAAGATGCTCGCGCAGAGCGTCGCGGCCACCGAGCTGACGGCTCGCTGGGTGAAAGAGGCGGCGCGGCACATCCCCGTCTCCATCAAGATCACACCTCATGTCACCGATATCGTCGACGTGGCGAAGGCCGTAGAGCGGAGCGGCGCCGATGCGCTCACCGCGGCCAATTCGCTGCAGGCGCTCATGGGGATCGATATCCGTACATTCGTTCCCGACCCGCCGCTCAACGGGCGGTCGACGTACAGCGGGCTGACAGGCCCGGCGATCAGGCCTCTGACGCTCCGGACGATCGCCGAGATCTGCCGCCACGTGACGCTCCCCGTGCTCGGCACGGGCGGCGCTTCGTCGTGGCATGACGCCGTGGAGTTCATGAGCGTGGGGGCCCGCTGCGTGCAGTTCTGCACGCTCGTGATGCACCACGGCTTCCGGGTCATTGACGATCTCCGGAGCGGGCTCTCGCACTACATGGACGATATGGCCTTTTCTTCGCCGCTCGACATCGTGGGGAAGGCGCTCCCGCACATTGCCGTCCACGACGACCTTGCGCGGCGGCGCGTCCGGAGCGTGATCGACGAGTCGCGCTGCATCGGGTGCGAAGTCTGCTACGTCGCATGCCGTGACGGCGGGCATGCGGCGATTGACCGGCGGGAAAGCAGGATCCCGGCGGTGAATGCGGAGCGGTGCGTCGGCTGCGGGCTCTGCCCGCTCGTCTGCCCGGAATCGTGCATCTCCCTCGCCGAAGTGTGAAAAGGTCATTGCGAGGCTGTCACTGCGAGCGCAGCGAAGCAGCCCGGCGGCCGAAGCAACCTGCGAGCGAAGCGAAGCAATCCAGACAAAGGCCTTCATGCAATCCAAGATCATCAGTCATCTGAACACCGACGTCATCCGGAAGACCGCCGCCCGCTGCCGCCAGCGGGGGATCACGATCCCGACGTTTGCGCAGCTCCGTGACCCATCGAAGATCCCCGCATCCGTCGCCTCGCGCCTGGCCGGCGTCGGCCTCTGGGACGTCAACCCGCTCAATCTCTTCCGGATCACATGGAAGAACGACGTCGCGACGGGCCTCTACGGCGGGGTAAACTGCTTCGAAATCCCGCGCGAGATCACGGGCGTCCGGGCGCGGATCATCGGGCTCACGGGGAAGTTCTTCCCCACCGGCGCGCACAAGGTGGGCGCCGCATTCGGGTGCCTTGTCCCGAGGCTCGTGAGCGGTGAATTTGATCCCGGCCGTCACAGGGCCGTCTGGCCCTCCACGGGGAACTTCTGCCGCGGCGGGGCGTTCGACTGCGCCCTGCTGGGGTGCACCGCGGTCGCCATACTGCCGGAGGAGATGTCACGCGAGAGGTTCACCTGGCTGCGTGAAATCGGCGCGGAGGTCATCGCCACCCCCGGGTGCGAATCGAACGTCAAGGAAATCTACGACAAGTGCTGGGAGCTCAAGAAGGATCCCCTGAACGTCATATTCAACCAGTTCGAGGAATTCGGCAACCCGATTTTCCACTACAGCGTCACCGGCCCGGCGATCGAAGAGGTGTTCGAAGGGCTCGGGCGGCCCGGCCGCGCCCCTGCGGCATTTGTCTCCGCCACGGGATCCGCCGGAACGATCGCCGCGGGCGATTATCTCAAGTCGAAGTTCCCGGGATGCCGGACCGTCGCAAGCGAGGCCCTCCAGTGCCCCACGCTCCTGATGAACGGGTTCGGCGCGCACCGGATCGAGGGGATCGGCGACAAGCATGTCCCCTGGGTCCACAACGTGATGAACACCGACGCCGTGGCCGCCGTCGACGACGAGGACTGCATGAGGGTCCTCCGTCTCTTCAACGAGCCGGAAGGGGAGAAATACCTCGCCTCGCTCGGCGTCCCGGCCGATGCGCGGGGGATGCTCCCCCTCCTGGGGATCTCCGGGATCGGCAATCTCCTGGCCGCGATAAAAACGGCGAAGTATTTCGAGCTCGGGCCCTCGGAGGTCGTCTTCACCGTCTGGACCGATTCCTCGAGGCTGTACGCATCGCGCCTTGTCGAGCTCGCGAAGGAACGGGGGCCGTACACGCAGGCGGAGGCCGCGCGCGA
Organism: Bacteroidota bacterium; assembly: GCA_035506475.1. Classification (GTDB taxonomy): domain Bacteria; phylum Bacteroidota; class Ignavibacteria; order UBA10030; family UBA6906; genus Fen-1273. The sequence goes on from DATJPH010000685.1 coordinate 3,443, forward strand.
TTGCGCCGGGTCCCTGCATCACCAGGGGATCGACTATTTCAGTGAGCTCGGCTACTACGACAGGAAGGCGCTCCACAACCTGAAGTACTACACATGGGTCGAGCAGCAGGGGAAGTCCGTCGGGGAGCTCGATGCGCAGTGGGACCCGGAGTACTGGCGCGCGCTCTTCGAAGACGAGGTCGCCGGGTTCGACCGACTTATAGAAGATTTCAACGCACTGTCATTGCGAGCGTAGCGAAGCAACCCACTAACAGAAATCCCAAATCATGATTTCGCCCGAATCCATACTCTCGGCCGCTAAGCGGAACGAACGCTCCGTCGTCAAATTCCTCCGGGACCTGATCGCGATCAAATCCGTCAGCTCGCAGGAAGAGCAGGTGATCGCCCGCATCCGGGAGGAGATGGAAGCCTGCGCGTTCGACGATGTCACCGTCGATCCGATGGGGAACATCCTGGGGAGGATAGGGCGCGGGAAGCGGGTCATCGCGTTTGACGCGCACGTCGATACCGTCGATGTGGGGAACGCGCAGAACTGGTCCGTCGACCCGTTCAAGGGGGCCGAGCGGGACGGGGTGATCTACGGCCGCGGGGCATGCGACATGAAGGGGGCGCTCGCCTCGATCGTGCACGGCGGGAAGCTGATCAAGCAGCTCGGCCTTGAGGGGGACTACACGCTCTACGTGGTGGGGAGCGTCCAGGAAGAAGACTGCGACGGGCTCTGCTGGCAGTACATCATCAACGAGGACAGGATACGTCCCGAGGCCGTCGTCATCACGGAGCCGACGGACCTCGGCGTCTACAGGGGGCACAGGGGGAGAATGGAGATCGAGGTCAGGACAAAGGGTGTCTCGTGCCACGGGTCCGCCCCTGAACGGGGCGTCAACGCGGTGTACAAAATGGCCCCGATCGTCCTCGACATCGAGAAGCTGAATGAGCGCCTCGCGGGAGAAGAGTTCCTCGGCAAGGGGACTGTGACGATCGCCGAGATACGCTCCACGTCTCCGTCTCTCTGCGCAGTGGCCGATTCCTCCGCGATCCACCTCGACAGGCGGCTGGCCGCGACCGACACGCTCGAGTCCGCGCTGAAGGAGATCCGCGCGCTCCCCTCGGTCAAAGCCTCGGGCGCGGAGGTCGTCGTGCTGAACTACACGACGCCGAGCTGGCGGGGACTCTCGTATCCCACGCAGAAATACTACCCCACCTGGCTTCTCCCCGAATCGCACCCGCTCCTGGCGGCGGGAGTCGGGACGTACCGGAATCTCTTCGGCGAGAGCCCGCGCGTGGGCCGCTGGGTCTTCAGCACGAACGGCGTCGCCGTCATGGGGATGCACGGCATCCCCTGCATCGGGTTCGGGCCGGGAAACGAGGTCTATGCGCACATGGCCACCGAGCAGATCCCCGTCGAGCACCTCGTCAGGGCTTCCGCCTGGTACGCGGCGTTCCCCGGGACATATTTCTCACAATAACCACGGGCGGACAGCAATGCCGACAAAGAAACTGACGAAGCTCCCGGGGACGGTCCGGGGGCGCGACTATATCGAGACGCGCGACTGGACGGTCAAGGAGATCGAGCTCGCGCTCGATACGGCCTCGAAGCTGAAGAAGGCGTTCAAGGCGGGGAAGCCGACACGGTATCTCCCCGACAAGACGATATTCCTCTTCTTCTTCGACAAATCGACAAGGACGCGGAACTCGTTCGAGGCCGGCGCGACGCAGCTCGGCGCCCACGCGCATTTCATTGCGGCGGAGACCTCGCAGGTGGCGCACGGGGAATCCCCGCGCGACATGGGGACGATACTCTCGAGCTACGGGCACGCGATCGCGATCAGGCACGACCTCCTCCCCGGGGAGGGGAACTCGTATATGCGGACGGTGGCCGAGCACGCGAAAGTCCCGGTCCTGAACATGCAGTGCGACGTCGATC
>DATJPH010000686.1:0-3382 GCA_035506475.1 Bacteroidota bacterium
GGATCGTAAAGGCGCGTTCGGGGAGAACCGCGAAGAGGTCTTCGTCGGTCCAGTCGTCTCCCGCGGCAAGCATGAAATCGTAGGGAGCCCTCGAGAGCCAGTAGAGCCCGGCCTTCCCTTTGTGGGTCCCCGCATTGCGCCCCCGTAGTGCCGCGCGACTTCGCTCAGCATAGGTGTTCACCTCTTCAATGGCCGCCCTGTTCAGGGGTAGATGCGTACCCCGAGCGCCGCGTCGATCCCCATCCCGCTTCCCGGGGAGACGATCAGGAGCGGGGCGATCTCGATGAAGGCGTCAAACGGTGAGCGCGGGAACATGTACGTCAGCCCGACAACCCCCCGGAAGGCAAACCCGAGGTCCCGATGGACAAACACGTACGTGTCCCCGCCCTGGAGAGCGAGATAGCGTGAGTCCCCCACGCCGAAGGCAAGTCCGGCACCGTAGTGGAGCGAGAGGTTCTCTTCCTGAAACGAGTGCTTCTCCCAGAGGTAGTCCACGTGGAACCGGGCCCGGTCTCCGGGGGAAAGGCCGATTGCGCCATCGACCGCGTTCGCTCCGCTGATCCGGTACTTCCACGCGACGCCTGTGGGTTCCCCGAGGATCAGGCCGACGCCGAACTTCCCCTGTGTCCTGGCGAGGCTTGTGACAGCGATGACCATGACTGCAATCAGCTCCCACCGCGCGAACCGCCGCATAGGCAACCCTCCTTCCCCCCGTGACCGTTTTCATGCAGTGTAGGCATCCTCCCGCTCAGCGACAATCGGGCAATCGGCGTAATTTCGCCACGCCTCCCGCCGTCGAAATACTACTCCGTTTGACCTAGAGGTTTCAGAGCAAACTACTATATTAGTGAGGAACGTGCGTCCCGGAGGGAACGTTATCCCCTGAAAGCTCATCCAGGAGCGGAATCATGTCGACCATAGGTACGAAGTTGGGCGTCGGGATCGGGACGATGGTGATGCTCTGCGTCGTCATCGGGCTCGTTTCCTACTTCCAGTCACGCGTCGTGAGCGGCAAGATACGGGAGATCACCGACGTTCGTGAGCCCGTGAACACCGCCGTGCACGGGATGGAAACCAGCCTCGAAGAGACCGCGCTGGCCACGCTCGGGTTCCTTTCCACGGGGGACACGCAGTTTCTGGATACATTCCAGAGCGCGCGGAACGAATTCGAGAAATCGGACAGGAAATACGGAGCGGCGGCAGGCCCCGAGCCGGGCGAGAAGCTCCGGCAGGGGTTCGCCGGGTTCTGCGCCATGGCCTCCGATCAGATCGAGATGAGGAACCTCCAGAGCAGGAACATGACCGCGCTTCTCAAGGACGTCAACGAGATCGAGAACCTTCTCAAGGACAGGATCGTCCCCTCCGTCAAGGCGGACGACCCGATCGCCTACCGGAGGCAGCAGGCGGCGCTCGAGCTCGAGGTCAACGCCAACGCGATGACAAAATCCCTCGGGAATTTCCTCGTCACCGGAAACCCGGAATTCGAGTCAAATCTCCACCGCGCCGAGACCGATTTCCAGCGGTACTTCACCATCTACCGGAACGTGGTGATCTCGTCCGAGGAAAAGGGGTGGACGCAGAGACTTGCCTTCCTCTCCGAGCGCTCCATCGGGCTTGCTCATGCCATTGCCGACGAACAGAAGCAGCGGACGCAGGCCCTCGCGGCCTTCATCGCGTCCTACAGGGACCTTGGCGCGATCCTGAACGACAGGCTTGAGCTCCGGACGGAAACAAACCTCGCCCAGGCAAAGGAGGAGGTCCTGCAGTCGGAGTCCGCCGCGAACACGCGGATATTCGCCGCGGTTATCGCCTGTGTGGCCGTCGGTCTCCTGGGGGGCGCCCTGACGACAAAGAGCATCACAAGGCCGATCCGCGAGCTTGCCGCCGTGATGCACCGCGTGGCCCAGGGAGGGCATCTGCGCAGGGTGGAGATCCGCTCGAGCGACGAGCTCCGCTCCCTGGGGGAGGCCTTCAACATCATGACCGTGCAGCTCGAGCAGGCGGAACGGCAGCGCTCGGCGGGCCTGCGCGCGTACGCAACATCGGTCCAGCGCGCCCAGGAAGAGGAGCGGGAGCGGATCTCGCGCGAGCTCCACGACGACATCTGCCAGCGCCTCACGGGGATGAAGTTCAGGACCGAGGTGCTGGCCGACGAGGTCGAGCCCTCGAACAAGAGGATGGTCCGCGGGCTGCGCGGGATCAACCAGGAGCTGGACCGGGCGATCACCGAGGTGCAGCGCATATCGTCGAATCTCCGTCCGAGCGTCCTCGACGATTTCGGGCTCGTCACGGCGCTCAGGATGCTGTGCAAGGAGTTTGAAAAACTCCATGCGGTCAGCACCACGTTCATCGAGATCCATGCCGGCCCCGTCGATACGAACATCGAGATCGCGCTCTACAGGATCGCGCAGGAGGCGCTCTCGAACACCGCCCGGCATGCACACGCCGCGAGCGCGACACTGACGCTCGAACGAAGCGACGCGGCGATCCGGCTCAGCCTCGCCGATGACGGCAGGGGGTTCGGGGAAAGCGATACGGCGCAGGCAAGGAAAGAAGGGCACGGGATGGGACTCATGTCGATGCGTGAACGCTCGGAGCTTCTCGGCGGAACCTTCGACGTCCAGTCGACACCCGGGGGGGGAACGATAATCACTGTCACCATACCATTGCAGGCAGAGGCCACACATGAAGAAAACCCGGATACTCATCGCGGACGACCATGACGTCGTGCGCAGCGGGCTCAGGATGCTCCTGAGGACCTCCCCGGAATTCTCGGTGACGGGGGAAGCGGCCGACGGAGAGGAGGCGGTGCGCCTCGTCGAAAAACAGAAGCCCGATATCGCCATCATGGACATCTCCATGCCGAAGCTGGACGGGATCGAGGCGACGAAGATCATCACGAAGAACACGCCGGGGACAAGGGTCATCATCCTGACGGTCCACGAGGACGAGGAGTATGCGTTCCACGTCCTGCGCGCAGGGGCCAGCGGCTACCTTCTCAAGAACGCGAGCAGGAAAGAGATCTTCGACGCCATCCGCTCGGCGATGGCCGGCGAGCGGTTCTTCAGCCCCGGGATCTCGAAGCTTATCGTCGACGGTTTCATGAAGCGCGCGAACGAGGGGAACGCCGGCACACACACGGAAGAGAAAAAGGACGCCTCAGCCGGGCAGCAGCTCACAAAGAGGGAGCTTGAAGTCCTGCAGTACATCGCCCAGGGATTCACCAACCGCCAGATCGCCGATGCGCTGTTTCTCAGTTTTCGCACCGTGAACACGCACCGCGCAAACCTGATGCAGAAACTGAACATCCACGACACCGCCGGACTCGTCAGGCACGCCATCAGCCTGGGGCTCGTCAAATCGGGCTCCTGAAGGGGCGTTC
>DATJPH010000687.1:0-2519 GCA_035506475.1 Bacteroidota bacterium
CGTACTGGCCCACGCGAAATGCGGCGTGATGTAACAGTTCTTTGCCTTGAGAAGCGGGTTTCCCTCCGTCGGAGGTTCAAGGGAGAGGACGTCAAGCCCTGCCCCCGCGATCAGGCCGGCGTTGAGTGCATCGGCAAGCGCTGCCTCGTCAACGATGGGGCCCCTGCTCGTATTAATGAGCAGGGCTGTGGGTTTCATCCTGGCCAGCCGCTCCCTGCTCACCAGCCCCCGTGTCGCCGGTGTCAGCGGACAGTGCAGGCTGACGACGTCGCTCGTCCGGAAGAGCTCATCGACCGACACCGCGCGGACGCCCTGGGGGACGCCGGCCTCCGTCGCACTGCCTGCGGCCACAACCTCCATGCCGAACGCGATTCCCGCCCTGGCCACGGCGCTCCCGATCCGCCCGGGACCGACAATGCCGAGCCTCAGGCCGCTCACCTCGACAAGGGGGTAATCCCAGAAACTGAAGTCGCGGCTCGCCGACCAGCGGCCGTTCCTCACCTCGTCGGTATGGTGCCCGATCCTGTGCGTCAGGTTGAACAGATGGGCGAACACGACCTGCGCGACAGACATGGTGCTGTACGACGGGACGTTGGTGACGACGATCCCCCGCCCGAGCGCCGCGCCCACGTCGACGATGTTGTATCCCGTGGCGAGGACCCCGATGTAGCGCAATCGGGGGAGCTGCGCGATCGTGTCGGCGCCCAGGGGGGTCTTGTTTGTCAGGAGTATGCCGGCGTCCCTTGACCGTGACAGGATCTCCCCCGTGGAGGTTCTTTCATGGATCGTGCATGGACCGAGCGCCCGGATCCCCTCCCAGGAGAGATCGCCCGGGTTGAGCGTGAAGCCGTCGAGGATGACGATGTTCATGGGGTGTCCCAGGATATTGGAGTTCACCCAATATCGTTGTTTTGGTTGACAAATGACGGCGGCGTTGGTATGGCGGTGCACGTCCCGATTTACTATATTGCCCCTCACATCCAGGGAGACCCGCTCCATGAAGATGGCCTTTATCGTGTGCAACGAAGTCTACACGTCCCGTGTCATGGAAGTGCTCGACAGGAACGGCATTGATTACTACACGCGTTGGGAACAGGTGAAAGGGAAAGGGCATGGAACCGAGGCCCATCTCGGCACCCGGAGTTTCCCGGGCGTAAACACCATGCTCATGATCGCATTCACGGACCACGACGCCCTGCAGAAGCTCATCGACAACATCAATGAGACGAACGCGGGGATTGCGCGGGCCGACGACCGGATCAGGCTCTTCCAGGTCCCGCTCGAGCGGATGGTCTGACAGGATCTTTCTTACGGGGAATTCCATGAAACGACGCGTGTGCATGCGGGCCGCGGCAGGCCTGCTCCTGCTCGGCGGCGCCGTCTCCGCATCGGCGCAGGAGGGCGCGGCACTTTCAGCGCCTCCGCCGGTGTCGGTGTTCGATCTGAGTGACGTCCATCTCCTTGAAGGGCCGTTCAGGCACGCGATGGAGATGGACCAGGCCTATATTCTCCTTCTGAAGCCGGACCGCCTTCTCTCCCGGTGCAGGGAGTACGCGGGATTGCCCCCGCGCGACTCCACGTACGGCGGGTGGGAGAAGGAAGCCCTCTCGTCCCATTTTGTGGGACATTACCTCTCGGCCTGCGCCCTCCAGTTCCGGGGGACCGGGGATCGGCGGTTCCTCGACAGGATCAATTACGTGGTGGACCAGCTTGCCGAATGCCAGAAGGCGAACGGCAACGGCTACGTGTCGGGCATCCCTGACGGGAAGAGGCTCTTCGCCGATGTCAAGGCGGGAAAAATCAGGGCTACCGGGTTCGCCCTGAACGGCGTATGGTCCCCCTGGTACACGATTCATAAAATCATGGCGGGACTACGCGATGCATGGTTCCTTGCGGGGAACGCAAGGGCCCGGGAGGTGCTCAAAGGGATGGCGGACTGGGCGTACGAAACCACGAAAGGGCTCCCCGATTCGCTCTTTCAGCGGATGCTGCTCTGCGAGTACGGCGGTATGAACGAGGTGCTTGCCGACGTCTACACGATCACCGGCAACAGGAAGTATCTGGATCTCGCCGAGAAATTCTGTGACACGGTTGTTCTTGATCCGCTCGCGCGCCGCGAGGACCGCCTCGAGGGGATTCACGGGAACACGACAATACCGAAACTGATCGGCGCGGCCAGGCTCTATGAAATCACGGGCGAGCCCCGGTTCGCCGTCATGTCGCAGTACTTCTGGGAGACCGTGACGCGGAATCACTCCTATGCCGCGGGGGGCCACGGGGAATACGAACACTTCGGCGCCCCCCGGAGGCTCAGTGACAGGCTGAGCGAGGGGACGATGGAGACCTGCAACACGTACAACATGCTCAAGCTGACGCGACTCCTTTTCACGCGGAACCCGGACGCCGGTTACGCGGACTTCTATGAGCGCGCCCTGTTCAATCACATCCTCGCCTCCCAGAATCCGGACGACGGCATGGTCTGTTACTTCGTGCCGATGGGCTCCGGCACGCACAAGATT
>DATJPH010000688.1:0-7527 GCA_035506475.1 Bacteroidota bacterium
ACCTTGCCAACCGGGGAGGCGCCGTCACGACCTTGAAGATCAGGATCGAAGAGAAGGAGAGAACCTGACATGAACGGAAGCGGCAGGAAGACGAAAGTCCTTATCGCCGAAGACGACTCGCTCGTTGCCGACCTGATCGAGAGCCAGCTTGAGACCATCGGGTGCGCCGTGGTGGGGAAAGCGTCCGACGGGCTCCAGGCAATCGAAAAGGCGTCGCTGCTCGATCCCGATATCGTCCTGATGGATATCGAGATGCCGGGCCTGGACGGCCTGGAAGCGACCCGTCGGATACAGGAATCGAAGCCGCGCCCGGTCGTGCTCCTCACGGCCCACGACTCGCCGGATCTCCTGGAGCGCGCGGGAGACGTCGGCGTTGGGGGCTACATCGTGAAGCCGACAAGCCCGCAGGAGCTCGACCGCACACTGGCGATCGCGCTTGCCCGGTTCGGCGACCTGGCGGAGCTCCGCCGCCTGAACGGGGAGCTCCGTTCCGCCCTGGCCAGCGTCAAGCGGCTGAGCGGCATGCTCCCCATATGCGCCAGCTGCAAAAAAATACGGGACGACAAGGGGTACTGGCAGTCGGTGGAAGCCTATATCATGGAACACACCGACGCCCTCTTTTCGCACGGCTGCTGCCCGGAATGCAGGCAGAGGCTCTACCCGGAGTTCGCCCGGAAGTCCTGATTCCCGCACCAATCCTGCGCGAACTATAACCCTCCCCGGTGTGTTCAATTTCCCGGGAGTCATTGCAGCGATTCCCCCCGTTATCCCGTATTACCCTATCCCGAAATAATTCTTCTTCCCGCTGTCCAGTTTTCCAACGCCCGTTCGTTCTATGGTACAGACCGAAATAATACTATTGTTCAGGAGGAGAGGACAATGAAGGAATTCCTTTTGATTTTGCGGGGCGGCGAGGAGGGGATGGCGGACGCCGCCGAGTCCCCCGAGAAGTTCCAGCAGCAGATGGTGAAATGGAAGAACTGGATGGAAGGGCTGGGAAAACAGGGGAAGCTCATCGCGGGACACCCGCTGGCGAAAGAGGGGAAAGTGATCAGCGGGGGAAAGAAGGTGGTGACCGACGGACCGTTCGTTGAGGGGAAGGAGATGGTGGGGGGGTACCTCATGATCAGGGCAGAGGGCGTCCCGGACGCCGTCCTGATTGCGAAGAATTGCCCGATATTCGAACACGACGGGATCGTCGAGATCCGCGAAGTACAGGCGGGCCCGGTCTGATATGGAACAGGCCCGCTCCGCATCGTCACTTGTGGACCATCTCTTCCGGCACGAGTCCGGAAGGATGGTCTCTGCGATGACACGCCTCTTCGGCGCGCACAACCTCGCGCTTGCCGAAGACGTCGTGCAGGAGGCCTTCGTCAAGGCGTTCCAGGAGTGGCGCCTGAACCCGATCCCGCCGAACCCTTCGGCCTGGCTGATGGTGACCGCACGGAACAAGGCGATCGACGCCATCCGGCGGAACAGGCACCAGGTCGAATTCTCGGACGACATTGCCTGCCTGCTCAATTCTGAATACACCGCCGTCTCCACGGTCAATGAGATGTTCCTCGATGATGAGGTCGCCGACAGTCAGCTTCGGATGATCTTCACCTGCTGCCACCCCGCGCTCCCGCCTGACATGCAGGTCCCGCTCACGCTCAGGACGATCTCCGGGTTCGGCATACAGGAGATCGCCGGCGCCCTCCTGACGAACAGGGAGACCGTCAACAAGCGGCTCTACAGGGCGAGGCAGTTCATCAGGGAAAAGGGGATCAGGTTCGAGATCCCGGTGGGGGACGAACTCTCCTCACGGCTCGAGATGGTCTACACGGTGATGTACCTTCTCTTCAACGAGGGGTACAATTCCGGCAAGGCCGACGAGCTGATACGAAAGGACCTCTGCGCCGAGGCCATGCGCCTCTGCCTGCTCCTTTCGGGCCACAGGGTCGGCGGCCGGCCGAAGACGTATGCGCTCCTTTCGCTCATGTGCTTCCATGCATCCCGGTTCGACAGCAGGATGAACAGCGACAATGAGATTGTTCTCCTGCAGGACCAGGATCGTTCCGCATGGGACCGGGCATTGATCAGGCGGGGGGAAATGTATCTCGACATGGCGTCCGAGGGGGACGAGGTTTCCGAATACCATATCGAGGCGGCGATCTCCGCGCAGCACTGCATGGCCCCCCGGTTCGAGGAGACCGACTGGCGTGCGATCGCCGCGCTGTACGACGCGCTCCTGCTGCTCAAGCGGAGCCCGCTTGTGAAGCTGAACAGGGCGGTCGTCCTCGCGCGGATCCACGGCCCGAAGGCGGCAATCGACGAGATCCACAGGATCGAAGGGTGGGAGTCCCTTGCCTCGCGGCATTACCTCTACAATGCCGTCCTCGGCCAGCTCTACCTCGAGGCAAACGACGTCGAGAACGCGAAGCATTTCATCTCCGCGGCCGGCGCCCTGACGAGCTCGGAGGCCGAAAAGAAGCTCCTGAACAAAAAACTCTCCTCACTCCCATAATCCCCGGAGGTCGAATGGAACGCCCGAAACTCAACTACCTCGCCATACTGGTCTCTGCGCTCGTGTGGCGGATACTCGGCATGCTCTGGTACTCTCCCGTCCTCTTCGGCGGGACGTGGATGCAGATCACCGGCGTGAACGACCAGCAGTTCGCGGCGATGAATCCCCTCCTGATCTACGCGATGCCCATCGTCGCTGCGCTGATCACCTTCTGGGTCCTTGCCCACGCGGTCGCCTACGCGAAGGCCGGGAGCGCCGGGATGGGAGCCCTCGTCGGGTTCTGGAACTGGCTCGGGTTCGTCGGGGCGATCATGTTCGTCGCGCTCGGCTTCCAGGGGAAGCCGGTGACGCTCTGGTGTATTGACGCCGGGTACGACCTTGTCGGGCTCGTGATCGGCGGGGCGATTCTCGCGGTCTGGAAGCCGAAAAGCGCCGCGCCAAAGGCCGCCTGAGGTTCGCCTCCACGATGGCATACAACGAGAAACTCACCGCCAGGGTGAGAGAAGCCCTTGCCGGCGCCCGCAGGGTCGAGGAGAGAAGGGACAGTTCCGGTGAGGATGGGGGGGCTCGCGCTGGCATTCAACAGGAAAGCAAAAGCATCGAAGAAAAGAACATAACCGGAAGAAAGGTCACGCAATGGTAAAGACAATCGTCCAGACGGTGAGCTTCAAGGCGGGGCCGAAGGTCCTCTACGCTCTCTACGCGAACTCGAAAAAGCACTCGGCGGCGCTCGCTTCGAAAGCGTCGATCAGCAGCCGGGTCGGCGGGGAATGCTCGGCGTACGACGGGACGCTCACGGGGAAGACGCTCGGCGTCGTTCCCGGGCGTGTCTTCGTGCAGAGCTGGCGCGCCGAGGACTGGACCTCCGATCAGCCCGATTCCGTCCTGGCCCTCTATTTCGAAAAGGACGGGAAGGGGGGGAAGGTGACGATGGTTCATGCGAATATACCCGACGAACACTACCCGGGGATTAAGACAGGATGGACGACGTATTACTGGACGCCGTGGAAAAAGTACATTGCGAAAACGGGGAAACGGAAGTAATACCCAGGCTGCACACATTCATCTCACACAATTACATTAACGGGAGGCGGAAGCGATGACGGAAAAGGAGATGTTTCTCAACAACTGGCAGCGCGAGTTCGGCACCACGGTGAAGATCCTGAAGCAGATGCCGGCAGACAAGGGGAACTTCAAGCCCGCCGCGGAGAAGGTCAGGAGCGCGAAGGACCTTGCCACGGTGTTCGTCCAGGAGCTCGGCGTGGTGGATATGGTCGTGAAGGGGAAGATCGATTTCAGCGGCCAGCCCCCCGCCTTCGGGACGCTCGGCGACGTCATCAAGGCGTTCGAAGGGAAGCACAAGGAGATGGTGACAAAGGTGCAGGGGATGTCGGACGCCGACTGGAACTCCAAGATCTCGGCGCCGGTCGGGCCGAAGCAGATGGCGGACGTCCGCCGGGCCGACATGCTCTGGCTTATGCTCAACGACAGCATCCACCACCGGGGCCAGTTCTCGATCTACCTGAGGCTTGCCGGCGCGAAGGTCCCCTCCATCTACGGACCCTCGGGCGACGAGCCCTGGATGTAGCCGCTCCACTCCGCTTCCGCGGCAATTGGTGTTGCACATCGCCCGGCAGTTCGGTACATTCATATGACAGAAGGCCCCCGGTCCGGCCTGGACCGGGGGTCCTTTATTCCCTGAATTGGAACCACCCCCCCGGCGATCCCTGCCGGGTTCTGATACGGGACCCGCCACATGAAGATTCTTGCAATTGAGTCTGAAGCCCGCGAAACGACCGACGCACAGTGCGCCCCCTTTCTCCGCCAGGAAGCACTCCGTGTCTGGGATCTCTACAAGACCGGCGTCATCCGGGAGCTCTACTTCCACCGGGACCGCCATGAAGCCGTCCTGATCATGGAGTGCCAGGACCCGCCCGAAGCATCCCGCGTGCTGAAATCCCTCCCCCTCGTCGAGAACGGCCTTATCTCGTTTGACGTGATCCCCCTCGTCCCCTACAACGGGTTCGAGCGCCTCTTCGACCTCTCCCGCCTGGACAGGGAACCGGAAACGCCGTAAACAGGGCGCAGGACCGGCCCCGCGCCACCGTAGTTTCGTCCCCACTGTATGCATTTCATCCGCCATTCTGTGCATTCCGTCGCACTTCCGTGTCTTCGCCCCCCTTCCTGACGTAGATTGGGTACAACAAGAGGGAGGGAATCATCGTGAATGCACTTGTAAGGACGGAAGCGCTCCTCAAGCACTACACGCTCGGGAAAGTGACGGTCCCTGCGCTCCGGGACGTCTCGATGACGATCGACCGCGGGGCGTTTGTCTCGATCTGCGGCCCGTCCGGGAGCGGAAAAACGACGCTCCTCAACATGCTCGGCTTCATCGATTCTCCCACCGGCGGGAAGGTGTATTTCGACGGCGCGGAGATCCGCTATAACGGCCTCTCACACCTCCACCGGCTCCGCCTCGAAAAGCTCGGGTTCATATTCCAGACGTTCAACCTCATACCCGTGCTCACGGCCTACGAGAACGTCGAGTACCCGCTCCTCCTGACGAAGAAAAGCTCCGCGGAGCGGAAGAAGCTTGTCGAGGGGATCCTCCGCGAGGTCAAACTGTGGGAATGGCGTAAGCACAAGCCGAACGAGCTCTCCGGCGGCCAGCGCCAGCGCGTGGCGATCGCCAGGGCTCTTGTCAACAAACCCGAGCTCGTCCTGGCGGACGAGCCGACGGCCAATATCGACTCGGCCACCGCGGGGGAGATCCTCGACCTGATGCGGACGCTGAACGAGGAGGAGAGGGTGACGTTCCTCTTCTCGACGCACGACCCGACGGTCATGGGATACGCAAAGCGCATCATCCGGCTCCACGACGGCGCCATCGTCAACGCACTCGACTGACAGGGAGACAGCCATGTTCAAGTTCATCAAGCTCGCGACGAAGAACGTATTCAGGAACCGGAGGAGAACCGTCATCACCGGGCTCGTCCTTGTCTTCGGTGCCACTGCCCTGATCCTTGCGGGGGGATTCATCTCCTTCTCCTTCCGCGGGCTGAGCGAAAACACGATACGGAGCCAGCTCGGCCACATACAGATCTACAGGGGGGATTTCTTCGAGAAGGAAGAAGAGAAGCCGCTCGCGCTCGGGCTCGAGAACGTGGACGACCTCAAGGCGAAAGTGGGGGCCGAGCCGCACGTGAGGTTCACCATGGCCCGCGTCGAATTCATGGGCCTTCTCTCCAACGGCGAGAAATCGGCGGTCTTCATCGGCCGCGGCATTGAGCCGGAAAAGGAGATGGATCTCTCCGGCAACAGGGCGCCGGTCGACTCGGGGGCGTTCCTTGGACAGAATGCGCACAATGAGGGGGACGCGGAGGTTGTGGTGGCTCGCGGGCTTGCCAAAACGCTGAACGCCAGGCTCGGCGAGTACCTCACGCTGATGACGACGACGTCCAAAGGCGCGTTGAACGCGATGGACGTCAGGGTCGTAGGGATCTATTCCACCGGCGTTCCGGAGTACGACGAGCGCGCGCTCATGGTCGATCTCCGCACCGCCCAGCAGCTCCTCGTCACGCAGAAGGTGTCGAAGCTCGTCGTGGTCCTGGACGAGACCGCCAGGACACGGGAGGTCGCGGACGCCCTGGCCGCACACCTGCCGGGTGTCGCCCTGAGGCGCTGGGATGAGCTGGCCACGTTCTACAAGTCCGTCGTCCAGCTCTATTCGGCGATATTTGCGTTCCTGGGGGTGATCATATTCGTGATCGTCGTGTTGAGCAGCTCCAACACGATGATGATGTCGATCATGGAGCGGACGCGGGAGATCGGCACGCAGCTTGCGGTCGGGACCTCGCGTCTCCGCCTCCTCGTCAATTTTCTCTACGAGGGACTGATGATCGGCGTTTTCGGCGGGCTCCTCGGGCTCCTTGTCGGCGCCGGCATGGCCGGGCTCGTCGACCATTCGGGTCTCAGGATGCCCCCGCCCCCCGGCGGGACCACGGGGTACCCGCTCTTCGTGGACCTTGTCCCCTCGGTGTTTGTCGGGGTCTTCATACTCATCGTCGTCACGACGGTTCTCTCCACGATCGCCCCCGCACTCAGGGCATCCCGGATGAAGATCGTCGATGCGCTCGGCCATGTCTGAAAGGAGCGGAACAATGAACCGCGCATTCGCAGCCTGTGCGCTCGGACTTCTGGCGGCGGCGTTCACGCCGTCGGTGCCGGCGCAGACAAAACCCAACGCGGAGAAGCTTCTTGCACAGTCCGACCTGAGCCGGAACGGCTGGGACTCCTATGAAGTGCTCACCGTGATCAGGAACTATATCGACGGCGAGCTGAAGGAGGAGGGGAGCTTCGCGACCTCCATCAAGGGGGACGACAGGACGCTCGTCAAATTCATGAACGCGGACGTCAAGGGGCAGTACCTGCTCATGCTCGAAGACGCCATGTGGATCTACATGCCGAATACCCGGAAGCCGATCCGGATCACGCCCCTTCAGCGCCTCCTCGGGAACGCCTCGAACGGGGATGTCGCCCGCACGAGGTATGCGGGGGACTATGCGCCGGAGGTCAGGGGGGAAGAAACCGTCGACGGCGTCCCCTGCTACGTACTCAATCTGACCGCGAAACGGGAGGGGGCCACGTACGCGAGGGTCGAGCTCTGGGTGAGGCAGGAGGACGCCCGTCCCAAAAAGGCGGAGATCTATCTCAGCTCGGGGAAGCACTACAAGACGATAGTGTATGATGCGTTCGCCACGATCCACGGGAGGCTCCTTCTCACGCAGATGACGATATATGACAGGCTGCGCGAGGGGAGCAAGACGATCATGTCGTTCTCGGGCTATAATCCGAAGGAGATCCCTGAAAAGTACTTCAACAAGGATTACCTGGAGAAACTCAGATGATATCCTCCCGGAGAGCGGCCCTGACCCTCCTCGGCCTCGCGCTGTGTGCGATCTGTGCCGGGGCGCAGCCGCTCCAGTACCGCATCTCCGGGGCCGACGAAGGGACGTATTTCC
>DATJPH010000689.1:0-2189 GCA_035506475.1 Bacteroidota bacterium
GGCGGGCCGATGAGCGTCAACGATGAGAGCGAATTCCCCTGGCTGAAACAGGAGAAAGATCTTATCCGGCGATCCGTGAAGGCCGGGCAGAAGGTGCTCGGCATCTGCCTCGGGGCGCAGCTGATCGCTTCGGCCCATGGGGGAAAAGTGTACCGGTTCGTGAACGAGACCGGGTGGTCCCCGCTTGACCGCGTGCAGGACGCAGCAGGCGTATTCGCGTCCTTCCCGGATCGGTTCCATGTCTTCCAGCTCCACGGGGAGACGTTCGAAATCCCGTACGGGGGGCGCCTGCTGGCAACGGCGAGTCCGGTCCGCAACCAGGCCTTCTCGTACCGGAACGCGCTCGGCCTCCAGTTCCACCTTGAGATGACGGACGGGATCGTCCGGGACTGGTCGAAGGATCTCGCATCATTCAAGCAGTCAAAAATCGCCCGCGACACGCCGCGGTACCTTGCGGAGAGCAACCGGCTCTGCCGGATGGTTGCGGAAGATTTCATCGCAGCCGGAAAACAGACCCGGAGGGGAAATCCGATTTCAGGGGCTGAACAATAGCGTCAGGGACACAGCCACTGTATCTCACATGCCGGGGCTCTCAACAGGTTCCGCACATGCGGACACCTCTCCCTGCGGGAGCGCTGCTTATCCGCTTAAGCGTTATCGCACTGCGCCCCCGCCGCCATCGGGGCAGGGCTGGCGCAAGGGGGCAATCATCATGATGAAAAGAACATTTCCCCGGAAAACATTTTCCTGAAGAACGCTGCAGCTAAAAATCATTCCGGGCCGGGTCCAGGAGGATCTCGTGCGGGAGGTTCGTCAGCGCCACGGCACCGAGTGCACCGATCACGCCATTCCCTCCATAGAGCGCGATCCCGAACCGCTCGGCCGTCGCCTCGGCCACGGGCCGGGAGATCACCTGTCCGCGGACCATCCTCCCGTACTCGCGGAGCCCGTCCGGCGTACTGAGACCTCTCCGGATTGCGATCCCCCACTCTGCTGACAGCGATTCGTCCGCAACGAACCGGCGGGCCCGCTCGACAAGCGCGGCGTAACGGTCCGGCTGGACCGCCACTTCAATATAACTCGCCGAGTTCCCGGCAGTCTTCGCAAACACATCGGGGTTCAGCATCGCCACGTGATGGCTGATCGGGATGACACCTTTTATACGGCTCACGTGGTTGAGAAGGGCCAGCGCGAGGGCAAACGTGGCGCCACCCTCCTGGCTGTCGGTGTCGTCGACCCCGATCGTCACCTGCATCAGGGCCCGGGTCCGGACGCTCCCCTCGACAAGGTGGCCCTTGTGCTCCGCTTCCACGCGGACCACGCCCTCCGCCCGCGACATCATGTCGGAGAGGGAATAGGCCGGGCCGCCGATACTGCGGATATGCTGGACTATCAGGTCGTCCCGGCGCTCGACCCCGTAGACCCCGACCGCGGATTTCGGGGAGAGCCCGACCGCAATTTCAGAAAAACCGATGCGTGCCGACTCCCGCAGGAGGTTCCCGTCCCGCTCGACATGGGAGAGCATGCCGCCGGCAAGCGTGTGGTGGTACCCGCAGAACGCCGCACACGCCCCGCTGATGCAGTCATGGTAGATCTCGACGAGGTCACCGTCCACGGTCGTGAAGATACGGCGGCACGTGCTCGACGGCATCGCGCTGATCGCCGCGTACCGGGCCGGGTTCCTGCCGCGCTTCTCGCTCCGGACGAGGACGCAGCCCTCGCGGACGAGACGGGTCACCCAGTCCTGTGCGGTGCTCCGGGGGATCCCTGCGGACTTCTGGATATCGGTGACCGTGAAGTGCCCGTTGTCGAGCGTGAACTGGCGCATCAGGCGCAGGTAGTCGCGCCGGTGTTCAAGCACGCTGGACATGGCGGTCCCTGATGAAGAGGAGGTCCCCGATGATCGCACTTGCCGTCTCGATCGAGCCGGCGCCCCGGCCGATCAGGGTGATCTCTTTTGCCATATCGGTCTCGAGCGTGAGTGCATTGAGGGTACCTTCCGTGACGAGGGGGTGGGACTTCCCGATGATGCGCGGGGAGACGCGGATCAGTTTTTTCTTCGGGTTTGCTTCCGCGATCAGGCGGATCGTGCACCCCTCCTCTTCCGCGAGGCGGAGTGCATCCGCGGTGATGAGGTCAATACCCGTCCTGTCAACATCCGCAAGTGTCACGCCATTGCCCCAGATGGT
>DATJPH010000690.1:0-5117 GCA_035506475.1 Bacteroidota bacterium
TCCGCCATGATCACCCGGATGTAGTCCACCCGTTCCGGGATCTGGATCTTCAGCATTTTCTCCATCGCCACGACGTAGCCGAACTCGTTGCTCATCGCCGCGACATAGTCCATGCGGTCGGCGTAGGGAACGATCTGCTGGTAGTTCGTCATGTGCTCGCAGTGCTTCTCGAAGCACCGGTGCAGGTACCCGATATGCGGGATGACGTCAACGACGACCTCGCCGTCGACGACAAGCTCGAGCCTCAGCACGCCGTGCGTCGAGGGGTGCTGTGGCCCCATGCTTATGACCATCTCCTCGGACTTCAGGTTCCGGCCGAACCCGGCGACCGTCGTCGGCGTTGTCATCGTGTCTTCCATCAGTACGGCACCTTCATGCCATTGTAAAACTCGGGGACCTGGTAGTCCTTGCGGAGCGGGAACCCCTGCCAGTCGTCCGGCATCAGTATCCGCCTGAGGTCCGGGTGGCCGTCGAAGACGATCCCGTACATGTCGAAGGCTTCCCTCTCGTGCCAGTTCGCGGTCCTCCAGACCGACTCCACGGAAGCAACGTGGGGATCGGCGTCGGTCACTTCGGTCTTCAGGACGATCCGGTGGCGCCTGGCGGTCGAGTCGCAGTGGTAAACGACGCCGAGCTTCCCGGCGCGGTAATCCATGCCGGAGAGGCACATCAGGACGTCGAAGAGCATCTCCCGGTCGTCGCGGAGATAGAGGCAGACGTCCCTGAGTTTCGCCGGTGCGATCTTCACCCAGGGATCGGGGACGGCGTCGGCTTTCGCATCAACGACGGCGTCGCCGAAGCGGGTTCTGAGCGATTCGACAATTTCCTGTGCTGTCATCGGGGGCGGCGTTGAGGGTTCAAGGAGGGGGTCAGGCTGATTTCTTTTTTGCAAGGCTCTCTGTCCGGATCTTCTCCTGGAGCTTCAGGAGTCCTTCCATGAGCGCCTCGGGACGGGGCGGACACCCCGGGACGTAGACGTCGACCGGGATGATCCTGTCGACGCCTTTGAGCACGTGGTACCCGTGTTCCCAGTAGGGCCCGCCGCAGTTCGAACAGCTCCCCATGGAGATCACGTACCGGGGCTCGGACATCTGGTCATAGAGGACCTTGATCCTTGAGGCCATTTTCAGCGTCACGGTCCCCGCAACGATCATCACGTCGGACTGCCGCGGGGTGCCGCGGAAAAAGGTGCCGAACCGGTCGAGGTCGTAGTGGCTGGCTCCCGTGGCCATCATCTCGATCGCGCAGCAGGCGAGCCCGAACTGCATCCCCCAGAGCGACGAGAGCCTCGCCCAGTTCAGGAGGTTGTCCATCGAGGTGATGACGATGTTGCTGTTCTCGAATTTCTGGTCCAGAAGTCCCATGCACGTTCCTAGAGTGTTCCGTCAGCGTCGAAGTTACACGGCGATCTCTTCCTCCGTCAGGTGCGTGTCACGCACCCCGACGCCCTTCTCATACCTGGGAACCTTCGGCGCCGGCTTGTCCCAGTCGAGGTCCCCCTTCCGCCACACGTACGCATACCCCACAAGGAGGATGCCGAGGAAGACAAGCATCTCGATGAAGGCGAACCAGCCGAGCCCCTTGTACACGACCGCCCAGGGGAACAGGAAGACGACTTCGACGTCGAAGATGAGAAAGATGAGTGCCACTACGTAGAAGCGGATGTTGAATCTGACGCGGGTGTCGCCGACGGGGACTTCGCCACATTCGTATGTGGTGAGCTTGGCGGGATACGGACGGCTCGGGCGGAGGAGCCAGGCGACGACGAGGCCTCCCGCCACAAACACGCCCCCCACGATCAGGAAGATGAGCACCCGTCCGAATTCGGTAATCATCGAAAAGGATCTCCGCTACGCGCGTACGGTGAGTGAAACCCGAAGGGCTGGAACATCACAGCGGGTCTTCCGGGAACAAAATCCTTCTAATATAAGGAGAAGGAGAAAGATTGTCAAACACTACTCGCGGGAGTTATTCCCAGCGGAAGAGCCGGACCGCCACCACGCACGCGGCGACTCCCCAGAGGGTGAGCCCGAGAACCTGAGGCATGACCTGCATGAACGACGCCCCGTCGATGGCCACGCTCCTGAGACCGTCGGCCAGGTAGGTCAGGGGAAAGACGCCGGTCACGGCCCGGACGAACCCGGGGAGATTCGTGCGGCTGAAAAACACGCCGGAGAGGGCGAGCATCGGGAGCGTGATGATATTGGCCAGCGGCGCGACCTGGTCTTCCGATTTCGAGATGCCGGCAAGCGCAAACCCGAACCCGAGGAACACCACGGCGCCCAGGATCCCGACAAGGTAGATCAGCGCCAGGTTGCCGATGAAATGGAGGTTGAGAAAGAGGACCCCGACGCCGACCATGATCGACAGCTGCAGAATGACGACAACGAGACGCATGGCGACCTGCGCGATGATGAAATCGTTCGGACGGATGGGCGTGACCCAGAGCCGCCGCAGGATCCCGCGCTTCTTGAGCGAGACAAACCCGAACGCGACGCCGAAGATCCCCGCCTGCATGATCGACATCGAGAGAATCCCAGGGAGGAGGAAATCGATGTAGGTCAGGTTCCGCGTTTTGACCGGAAGCGTGACGAGCGTTGTCCTCCGCACCTCCGGCGACTGCGCGAAGGCTGATTCGTCGAGGACCCTCTGGAGGACAAGTCCCCCCAGCTGCGTCACCTGGGGCCTGGCTTCGACGTCCCCGTACGCCGTCAGGGAGCCCGCGGAGGCGGGCGAATACCCCTGCGGAATAACAAGGACAAGATCCCTCTCCCCTTTCCCCAGGAGGGCCATTTCGGATTCCTTTGCCCCCTCGGAGACATCGAATGTTTTGACGCTCCTGATGTGCGACAGGAGATCCGCACCGGCCGGACCGGCCTCGTTGACGACGCCCAGGTCGAGCTTCCCCATCCCGTTGAACCTCACGAACCCGAAGAGGATGACCACGAGAAGGGGGAAGAGGACCGTCCAGAGTATCGCTTCACGCTGGCGCATGAACATCTTCATCGAGGCGAGCGTGAGCATCCATTTTATGCGCATGCGTGTTCTCTCTTATTCGTCGCGAATTGTGTGTCCCGTCAGGCTCAGGAACACGTCTTCAAGGCTCGCCAGCCTCTCGGTCCTCTCCTTCCTGAAACCCCCGGCGACGAGCTTGTCGATCATCTCGTGCGGCGGGGCCATCGCGATGATCTTCCCCCCGTCCATGATGGCGACGCGGTCGCAGAGCTCCTCCGCCTCGTCCATGTAGTGGGTCGTGATGACGATGGTCTTCCCCTCGGACCTGATCCGCTTGATCACCCCCCAGAGGTGGCGGCGCGACTGGGGATCGAGCCCGGTGGTGGGTTCATCGAGGAATATGACCACCGGGTCGTTGACGAGCGCCGCCGCAATCGAGAAACGCTGCTTCTGCCCGCCGGAGAGCTGGACAACCTGCGAGCGGGACCTGTCGCGCAGCTCCACCTCGTCGAGCAGGGCCAGCGGATCGACGCGCCTCCCGTACATCTCCCCGAACAGGACAAGGAGCTCCGCAAGGCTCAGCTTGTCGAAGAACGACGACGACTGGAGCTGGACGCCGATGATCTTCTTGACCTCCTGGGCGTTCGTACGGACGTTCAGGCCCCCGAGGAATATCGTTCCGGCGTCGAACGGCCGCAGGGTCTCGATGCACTCGAGCGTCGTCGTCTTCCCCGCGCCGTTGGGCCCCAGGATCCCGAAGATCTCCCGGGCCCGGACGCTGAACGTCACGCCGTCGACCGCCGTCACGCCGGCGTACCTCTTGACGAGCTCATCGACCCGGAGGACGAACTCCCCTGTGTCCGTCACCGGGTCCCCCTTTCCGGCGCCCGGAACGCCGAGGAGGCATCCACGACGGTCCTCCGCGTGAAGTACGTCAGGTCCCTGTCGAGCGTCAGGGGATATGCAAGCGTGTCGTAGACGACCTCGACGGTCTCCCTGACCTTCTGGGAATCCCGGAGCGTAAAGGTCACAGGGACAACAAGCGGCGTGTCCGGGAACGAATACCAGGTGAACGTCTTGTTCTTCATCGTGTCCGCGGGGGCACTCCTGCGGACGCCCGTCACCCACGTCGAGGCGGCCGTGAACGGCCTGTCGCTCCTGTAGCTGACGGTGACGCTGAACGGGCGGACGGCCGAATGGAGAACGATGCGCCTCTCAAACACGCGCGCGGTGTCTCCCGCTTCCTCACCCGGCGTCACCGCGGTGTCCAGGGCAAGCCACCCGACACGGGCCGGGCGGGCGGTCGCGAGCTTCATCGCGGTGATCCTCCCCTGCAGCGTCGTATCGCGGCCGTCAAGCGTGCACCTGATTCCCTCCAGGTATTCGCCGCTCTTGAGATTGACGGCTCCCGAATCGGCGCCGACCGTGTACGTCTGCGTGACCGAGACGGACATCTCCCAGAGCGGACCGTACACCGGGCGGAACATCAGGATCAGCGCCGTCACGAGCGCGCCGGCGCAAGCGAGCGCCAGCCCGGCTTTGCTCCCGAATTTTTTCAGCAGGAACAGGTCGCGCCCCGAATCCCTGTACACAGCCGCGAACGCGTAGACGAAGGGGAGCGACAGGAGACCATAGACGACGATGAACGTCGCGTTATACATCACCGAGGCAAAGAGCGTGGGCATCTGCAGGTGCGAGAGCATTCTCTGAAACAGCCCGGTGTATTCGAAAAACACGAGGCGGATGACCGGGTAGGGCGTCAGGAGCAGGAACACACCTTTAAAGAGGGGGAGCGGGACGATCATCGCGAGCGCAAGGAACACGATCGAGAGCGCGGGATACACCGCAAGCTCCGCATTGGGAATGGACAGGAGCGCCGTCAGGACCAGGAGCAGGATGAACGCCCGCACATAGTACGGGAACGGATCGACCGAGAGGCGGAGCCGCTTCGCCATGCGGAGCGTGAGCCAGAGGCCGATCAGGCCGCAGAATATCGCCAGGATGACAAAGCCGCCGTAATTATTCACCCAGGGGAAGCGGTATCCGCGAACCAGGCCGATCACGTTCTCGGGAAGCCAGAGGAACGACTGGATGATAAGCGTGATGAGCATGAGCTTCACCCCCGACCAGCGGACGCGGGGCGCCCCGGGCACCGGGGTCCG
>DATJPH010000691.1:0-3567 GCA_035506475.1 Bacteroidota bacterium
CTTCGACTTGTCGGTCTCCGGGAGTATTACCGCGCTGGACTTAAATGACTTTGGAAGTAGAAAATTCACACCAAGAGTCACAAGACCCACGGCAACGGACACGATGAGGATCCGCTTTCGCTCAGCCCAGATAGGCAGGAGAATGTCGCGAATCGAGATCTCTCGCGGGCCGCTTGATGCGATATCAGCCATAATCCTTCCGGATGGCCTCTTTATTTTGTCACCTGTATCATCGCCACCGTCAGCGCTGCGAGGCTCGCCAGGATCGTCACGACGTCGCGGAGTATGGGCAGCGTCTTGTCTTCTTTCTCAATCTTCTTCGGCACGTACACCGAACTCCCGGGCAGTATGTCTTCGCCCCCGAAGAGTCCTCCGCCGTTCCATTTCTTCCCGCCGGGCTGGAGGACAACGATCCTGTCCTCATCCGCCTCCTGCTTGGTTCCCCCCGCCTGTTCGATGTAGTAATTGAGCCCCGCGCCCTGCTTGTACAGCACGGGTGAAGGCACGATGACCTCGCCGGTCACGTACACGACATCTTCCATCACCGCAACGCTGATGGAATCGCGGTCGTAAAGCGTAATATTGTCCCTTGACGACTCGTCATCAAGGGCCCGCCTGAAATCGATCGGCACCAGGCCGGCGTTGTTGAACTTGCGGAAGAGCCGTGTCCCCTCGAGATATGCGCCCACCCGCAATCCGCCGGCGCGTTTCATGACGTCGGCGATTCGTTCGCCGGAATACCGGATAGCGTAGGTGCCGGGGTACATGACATATCCCGTGATGATGACTGACCGCGGCACGCTGAGCTTCGGATTTTCGGGGATCGACACGATATCGTAGTCCTGGAGCGTGGAATCACTCTCTCCCCCCTTCCAGTACTCCTGCGGCAGATCCACCTTGAACACGTAGCTGTACCTCCCCACTTCGCTGGTGTCCATCCTTGCGACTTCGATGCCGGTCACCTGGCCGAGCTCCGTCAGACCTCCCGCCATTACGATCAAGTCGCTGATCCTTATGTTCTCACGGCGCGGATACTTCCCCGGAAAGCGCACTGCCCCGGCAATGGTCACCATCTTCTGTGGGAAGAATATCGAGTCGGGGTACACGAACACGCTGTCTTCGTTCTGGAGACTGAGATTCGACGACGGGTCGTCCGCCAGGGCGTTTCGGAGATTGAATGAAATGATCTCGCGTCGCAGGTTCGGAAGAAGGCGGGAGATGGTCCCCAGCTCCGCGAACGTGCTGCGCTTCAGGCTGTCCGCCTTTCGCACGAGGTCGGCCACGTGCATGTTGGGTTCAAGCGCATACCGGCCCGGTTTGTATACCGGCCCGACAATGTCCACCAAATTCCGGGATTCGAGGGACAGCTCAAAAACGCTGACGACATCCCCGTCCTCGAGCTTCTCCCTGCTGGTAATAAGCCCGTCCGGCATCGGGAAGTTCAGATCGATCTGGAGGAGATTTTGCTCAGAAGCGGTCCGCTCGCTGAACGGCACGATCCGCTCGATGTGCACGCGCCGGGTGTACGCATCAAATCGAAGCCCGCCCGCGAGTTGCACGAGATCGCCGAGCGTTTCGCCGTCCCGGATTTCGTACACCGCAGGCCGGACCACCCTGCCGACGATCGCCGCGCGCCTGGTGGCCTGGGGCACGAACAGCACGTCCCCGTCCATGAGCGGCACGTCGTTGGTACGCTTCATCTCGCGGAGGTACGAATAGAGATCGGCTTTCGCAACGTCTCCGCCCCTTCGCATGATGCTCAAGTTACGCATGCTCCCGCTGAGCGTGGGGCCTCCGGCAACGTACAGCGCGGTCATCACCGTCGACATCGAGGGAAGTGCGTAACCGCCGGGCCGGTTGACTTCCCCGGTGACAAACACCTGGATCGTCCTGAGCTTCCCGAGTGAAACGTCAAGGAACGTCCGTGCGTGAGCCCCGCCGAGCAGGCTCGAGTAGACGGAGGACATCCGTTTCAGGAGTCGGTCCTGGAATTGCGCCAGCGTGATCCCGTTGGCACTCACCGGTCCGACATCCGGCACCAGGAGGTTCCCTTCTTTGTTTACCGTCAGCTGGTATGAGAGCCGGGTCTCTCCCCAGAGCGTGATCGTGACCTCGTCGTTCGGTCCGAGCTCATACGACGGGGGGGGCGGCGCTGCAGCCGACGGGGTGAAGAACGTGGAGGGAAACTGGAAAATATCGTACCCGTACGGCTGAATCAGGCTGTCGACACCGTACCGGTGAGCGAAACCGGGCACGGGGCTTCGCTTCACGGGCCTGAACATTCTCAGCGTCGCGGTATCCAGGTCACCGAGAAACCGGTATGCCGGTGTCCGCGCTTCAAGCCGTGGATCTCCCAGGAGGGGGTTCGCCCGTGTCCCGAATCCCGCATCACCGGCCGTCTGGGCCGCCGCAGGCCTCAGCCGCGAGAGATAGTCTTCAAGGCTGATGCCGTATTCCTTTGCCTTGGCGATCGCCTCATCCCGCGTGATCCCCAGTTCCTTCAGCTTCTGGTCGATCTCCTCCGGGGTCATTTTCTGGAGCTGGGATTCGGCCTCGGTGCGGATTTGCTCCCTGGACTGATCCTGGCTCCATCCCCGGGGCGCGAGAAGCAAGAGCACGAGGAAGAGGCAGAGACCGCGGGCGATCTCTTTTGATGTTGCCTTTATCAAAATCATCTCATTTATTGTACAACCACAAAACACCTGACGCGCCCGCATGCTCATTGCTGTCCTCTCCGATATCCACGGCAACCTCCCGGCGTTCGAGGAGGTGCTGAAAAAAGTCGAGGATCTCAAAGTCGAAACGCTGTACTGCCTCGGTGACACGGTCGGCTACGGACCGTTTCCCAACGAGTGCGTCGACCTCGTGCGCAAGCACTGTTCCGTGGTGTTGAAAGGAAATCACGACAGCGGGTTGATCGGAGAAACGCCACTCGATGATTTCAATCACTACGGGGTGAGCGCAATCCAGTGGTCGAAAACCGTCGTGACTAAGGAGAACTGTGAGTACCTGCGCGGACTGCCATACACGGCGGAACCGAACGGCCTTACGCTCGCCCACTCTTCCCCCATCCGTCCCGACGCCTGGAGCTACATCCTCACCATGCGTGCCGCGCAGGAAAACTTCGGAGCATTCAAGACACCGATCTGTTTCATCGGCCATACGCACGTGCCGATTATCATCGGCGAAGACGGTGCCGTCAACAAGTACAAGCAGGGCGCCCGGCACATCATCAACGTCGGCAGCGTGGGGCAGCCGCGCGACGGCAACCCTGATGCTGCCTTCGGGCTCTACGACACGTCCACGGCCGAATACAGCCTTGTGCGAGTGCACTACGAGGTCCAGAAAACGGCGCGGGCAATCCGCGACCTGGGTCTCCCTGAGTTTCTCGCGCAACGGCTGTTTCAGGGAACATAATGGCTTACGACAAACGGCTCTCGCCCAACATGCGAAAATCACCGTAAAGAATCAACCTGGAAGGCGTAGCTGCGGCTTGTTTTGGCGGTGTTTATTTAGTATGTTGACTGCGCAATTCGACTGCGACCCTGTGTCCCGGACTGGAGGGGT
>DATJPH010000692.1:0-8194 GCA_035506475.1 Bacteroidota bacterium
ACGCGGATGATGGGGCTCCGGCTGATGAGCACGAGAAGCCTCCGCAGCTCGGGCTGGAAGAGGATGATAAACGCCAGGACCCAGATGTCCGAGAGGGTGCGCAGGATCCATGTCATCGCCTTGAGATTGGACGCCTGCGCAACGAAGGAGAACGCGAGGATCAGGAGGAGCCCGGCGAATATCTGTATCGCGATCGTCCCCCGCATCGCGACATACAGCCGGTAGAAAATGAACGACACGAGGAGTATGTCGATGATATCGGAGAGTCCGACGGAGATGAAGCCTATTCTGAAGAATTCCATAAGCGGCTCCCATGAAAGGAGGGGTCCCGCGCTCAGCGGGAGGCATGGAGGACTTCGTCGGCGACGGCGACCGCGCGCCTGGTCTCCCTGACATCGTGCACGCGGACGACCTGCGCCCCGGCAAGGACCGCGGAGGCCGCGGCCGCCAGCGACGGCTCAAGCCGGTCGTTGACCGGGAGCCCCGTGGCGGCGGCAAGGAACGATTTCCGGGACGGCCCGACGAGCACAGGGTACCCGAGATCGCCGAAGCGGCGGAGACCCGCGAGCAGCCGGAAGTTGTCCGCCGCCGTCTTCCCGAACCCGATGCCGGGATCGACGAACATCTGCCGGACGCCGCTCGCCTCGCCGGCTCTCACGGCGGCTCCCAGGTGGGCGTGTATCTCGGCGAACAGGTCATCGTACACAGGGTTCGCCTGCATGGTTTTCGGCGTTCCCCGGATATGCATGACGACCGCCGTGGCCCCGGCTTTCCCCACCGTGGAGGCCATCGCGGGATCAAATCCAAACCCGCTGATGTCGTTGACGATCACCGCGCCTGCCTCAAGCGCGCGGGCGGCCACGGCGGACTTGTACGTGTCGATCGATACAGGCACCGAAACCTGCCGCACGATCGCCTCGATCACCGGCAGAACGCGGTCGAGCTCCTCCTGGACCCCGACGGGATCGGCCCCTTCGCCGTACGCGCTCCCTCTGGGGCGCGTGGATTCGCCCCCCACGTCGATAAAATCCGCTCCCTCCTCCGCCATCGCCAGGGCGTGATCGACCGCCATTTCCACCGGGAGGAACTTACCCCCGTCGGAGAACGAGTCGGGCGTCACGTTCAGGATACCCATGATATGGGTCCTGGACGCGAGGTCGTATTCGCGTCGCCCAAAGGTGTACCGGAATGCCCCCCGCGCCGATCCTTCGGCGGCCCCCTGCGTCATGCATCCCCCATAATACGGAACGAGGCGACTCGCCGGTCACCTCGGACACTGTCACATCTTCTTCTTCTCCAGAAGCGCTCTTCGCTTCGCCTTCGCCCTTTCAACGGCCTTCTTATGTTTCTTCCGCACCTTCGTGGTTTTCTTGTTCATGCGACCTCCCTGTGTTCATATCGTTGCGTGTACGCTCACATGTACCCGTCGTTCTTGATCACCCGCTGCACTTCCTCCGCCCGCCTGAGGCGCGGGAGGAGGTCTGTCAGATACTCGTTCAGCATGCGCAACCGCCCGTTCTCCCCGGGGATCTCCAGGAGCTCCTGTCGCCGGGAAAGATCCAGCCCCGCCTTCTGCGCGATCAGGTACGAGAGGCCGGCTTCATGCCTGTCGAGACCGACGGGCGTCCCGCTCCCCCTGTAGGCGACAAGCAGGAGGGCGTTGAAGAGCTCCACCGTCCGCGAGGCGAGATCCCCGTTGACGTCTTCCTTCGGTTCCTCGATGTACGCCACCTCGCCCAGGAGATACGGTGCGCGCCCCGCTTCATACCTGAGAAGGCGGTACCTTTTCTCCCCCCCCACCACGATGTCCATCCGGCCGTCGTCGTATCGCCGGGTGATGCCCGAGACGCTCGCGCTGCACCCGATGCCCGCCAGGGTCTCGTCTTTCGCGAGCGTGATGCCGAACCGGCTCCCCCGTTCCACGCACTCGTTGATGAGCACCTTGTACCGCTCTTCGAATATGTGCAGCGGGAGCGCCGAACGGGGAAAGAGGACGACGTTCAGAGGAGACAGCGGCAGCCATGTTTCCGGCATAGAACATTTGTGCGCTGTGCAGTACGAAAATACCCAATTCCGGGAAGAACGTCAAGAAGGTGGCGCCGGCGGGAATCAGGAAGAGGACTCTTCATACCATGCCGCGAGAATCATCTCGAGGAGTTCGTCGGTGGCCGCATCTGGTTCGTCCTTGAACGACGGCAGGCCGAGGATCATCTCGTGAAGCCTGCGCGGATCGATCCCGAGCGGGTCCTCGCCCGGGAACCGTTCCGCCAGTTCCCGGGCGAGACCGTCCACGTCGCGCCAGGTGAGTGTCAAATGAGCGCTCCCGGGTTATCGTGCGAACTTCTTGTAGCGGTCGTTGATCCGCCCCCAGTGGAGATTGGCGATGAAATTGTCGATGTAGGCCGCCCGCTTCGGGCCGTCCTTATGGTAGTAGGCGTGCTCGAAGACGTCGACGGGAACGAGGGGAATACCTCCCCAGATCGCCCCGTAGTGATGTTCGTCCACAAGGACGTTCAGGAGCCTGCGCGAGTAAAGCTGGTCGAAGACGAGGACTCCCCATCCGCTCAGCTTTGCGGAAACGGCCGCCGCCTTGAAATCCGCCTTCCACGCGTCAAACGTGCCGAATTCCTTCTCGATGGCGGCCCTGACCTCCGGTCCCTTCGACGGGTTGCCGTCTCCCCCCATCACCTCCCAGTAGACGTCATGAAGGACCGTTCCGGCGTGGTTCCACGTCAGGCGGCGCTTCAATTCGCCGATCTGGCTGTAGTTGCCGTTGGCGGCGGCACGGTCGGCCGTCTCGAGCCCCTTCTCGATGTTGTTCAGCGCCGTGACGTATCCTTTGTGATGCGTGTTGTAGTGCCAGTCCGTCGTTTCCGCATCGACGACAGGGGCGAGCAGCTTCTTCGCCTCTTCGTCCGAGTAGGGACGCGGATTGAACTTCCATTCGTAAGACATGGACAGCTTCTCCTTTTGTGATTGAGTGTGTGGCAGAATCCGGACGCTGCGTGCTCAGACGCCGAATGAGCTTCCGCAGCCGCAGGTCTTCGCCGCCTGCGGGTTGTTAAAAACAAACCCCTTGCCGTTGAGCCCGTCGCTGAAATCCAGCACCGTGCCGCCGAGGTAGAAGAGGCTCTTCGGATCGATAAAGACCGTCACCCCCCGCACGGTGAACACCCTGTCCTTCTCGTTCGGCTTCTCGTCGAACCCGAGGACATAGGAAAGTCCCGAGCATCCCCCCCCTTTCACGCCGAGCCTGAGCCCGTGCTCCGCGGGGATGTTGTTTTCCTGCTTGACGCGGGCGACCTGGGCGGCCGCCTTTTCCGTCAGCGTGATCTCTTCGTTCACCACCGTGCGCTCCTGTGTTCCTGTCTCCGACATCGCGGTCTCCTCCTCCTGTTGTGTAGTGACAACGCGGACTTCTACATGCCGAGTTCCAGCCGTGCCGCTTCCGACATCATCGTAGGATTCCACTGGGGGTCCCAGACGACGTTGACTTTGACGGCGGTGACGCCCGGGATCCCCTTCACTTTCTCGGCGATCTCCCTCGGCAGCGACTGCGCCGCCGGGCACGAGGGGGATGTGAGCGTCATCGTGATGAGGACCCCCCCGTCGAGAGCGACGCGCACGTCGTAGATCAGTCCCATTTCATAGATATTGACCGGGATCTCCGGGTCGTAGCACGTCCGGAGGGCCTCGGTGACCTGCCCCTCGATGAGCTTCTGCTCGATTGCGCTGATCTGAGCGCCTTCCTGCGCGTTTTCCATGGCGTCTATTCCGTCGATATTGGCCGTGATTCCCCCTCAAGGACCGCGTGGAGCGTGTGCCAGGGAAGGCTCGCGCACTTGACGCGCGCCGGAAACTCGCTGACGCCCGCAAACGCCGCGAGCTTCCCCAGGCGTGCCGTCCGTTCCTCCGTCGACGGCGCACCCGTCACGAGCTCGTGAAATTCCCTGAACACCCCTTCCGCCTCCTCCTTCGTCTTCCCTTTGAGCACGGAGCTCATCACCGATGCCGACGCCTTCGATATGGCGCACCCGGCGCCCGTGAAGCTGATGTCGGCGATCCGGTCTCCGTCCATCCGGACGAAGACGGTATAGTGATCGCCGCACAGGGGGTTGTACCCCTCGATGCTCCGGGTCGCGTCGGCCATCGCCCGGAAGTTCTTCGGATTCCGGTTGTGATCGAGGATCACCTGCTGATACAGCTCGCGGAGCGCAGACATCAGAGGAGCACCTCCCTCACCCTGTGAAGCGCCCCGAGGAAGACGTCGATCTCCTCCTTCGTGTTGTAAAAGGCAAACGAGGCGCGCGCGGTGGCCGGAACGCCGAACCGCTGCATGACCGGCTGTGCGCAGTGGTGCCCTGTCCGTATGGCGATCCCTTCGTCGTCGAGGATGGTGCCGATATCGTGCGGATGGATCCCGTCGATGACGAATGAGAGCACGGAGGCTTTCTCGCGCGCGGTGCCGATGACCCTCAGTCCCGGGATCTCAAGCGCCCCCTTCGTCGCGTAGTCCAGCAGGTCGTTCTCGTACCCTGCAAGGCTCGCAAGGTCGATTTCGTTGATGTAGTCGATCGCGGCCCCCATCCCGATTCCACCCCCGATATTGGGGGTGCCCGCTTCGAACTTGTAGGGGAGGTCGTTATACACGGTCTTCTCGAATGTGACGGACTTGATCATGTCCCCCCCCGACTGGTAGGGGGGCATGGCGTCAAGGTGCTTCGTCATCCCGTACAGGACGCCCACGCCCGTCGGGCCGAACGCCTTGTGCGAGGAGAAGACGTAGAAGTCGCACTCCAGGTCCCGGACGTCCACCTTCATGTGCGGAACGGCCTGCGCGCCGTCGAGGAGCACGGGGATCCCGTGTGCGTGCGCCATCGCCACCATCGTCTTCACCGGGTTGATCGTCCCGAGCGCGTTGGAGACGTGCACAAGGGCCACGATCTTCGTCCTCGGCGTCAGGAGCTTTTCGTACTCCCCCAGCTCGATCTCCCCCCTGTCGTTGATGGGGATGACGCGGAGCTTTGCCCCCTTCTCCTGGCAGAGGATCTGCCACGGGACGATGTTCGAATGGTGCTCCATGGCGGAGACCAGCACTTCGTCGCCGGGCCCTACCGCGGTCCGCCCGTAGCTGTGGGCGACGAGGTTGATCCCCTCGGTCGTGCCGCGGACGAAGATGATCTCCCGGCTGTGCGCCGCGTTCAGAAGGTGCTGCACCTTCACGCGCACCCGCTCGTAAGCCTGGGTCGCCCGTTCGCTCAGGTAGTGGACGCCCCGGTGGATGTTCGAATTCTCCTCCTCGTAGTACCGGAGCGTGGCGTCGATGACGACCTGGGGTTTCTGGCTGGTGGCCGCGTTGTCGAAGTACACGAGAGGCTTCCCGTTGACGCGCTGGCGCAGGAGGGGGAAGTGGTGCCTGCAGCCGCGAATGGCCTCGAAGCGCTCGAGAAGCTCCCTGTCGCCGGGGGATACATTGCCGATCTGTGCGGTGGTTGTCTGCATCATTGCTCCATTGTCACCCGCCCCTGGCGGAGCCGGGTATGTAAGAGGCCGTCAAGCGTTTCGCGCAGGGCGTCGACGTGCACCCTGTTGATGACGTCCGTCGCAAAGGCGAACGTCAGCAGGTCGCGCGCCTCCGCCTCGCCGATGCCCCGCGCGCGGAGGTAGAAGACCTGTTCCTCGTCGAGCTGCCCGACGGTGGCGCCGTGCGTGCACTTCACGTCGTCGGCGAATATCTCCAGCTGCGGCTTCGTATCGATCGTCGCGTCGTCCGAAAGGAGGAGCGTCTTGTTTGTCTGTTTCGCGTCGGTCTTCTGGGCGTCCTGCCGGACGAAGATCTTCCCGTTGAACACACCCCGGGCCTTCCCGTCGAGCACGGATTTGTACAGCTCGTGGCTCTGGCACCGGGGAGTCGCGTGATCGATCACCGTATGGTTGTCCACGACCTGCGTGCCCCCCGCCACGGAAAGGCCGTTGAGCGTACACTCGGCGTACTCCCCGTTGAACAGGGCGTTGACGTTGTTCCTGACAATCGCACCGCCGAAATTGACGGCGTTGGACGTGAATGCCGCCTTCGCACCCACGGAGATGTACGTGGTCCCGACGTGGTAGGACGTGCGGCTCTCCATCTGGAGCCTGTCGTGCTCGACCGTCCCCCCTTCGCCGACGATCACCTCCGTGACCGCGTTCGTCAGGTACACCCCGTCCCCCTCCCCCCCGTATGTCTCGACGACGGAGACCCGGGCCCCGGCCCCGGCGATGATCAGGTGCCGGGGCTGGACCAGTAGCGGCGTCGCCCCCGCCGAGGCGATCGAGAGCACGTGCACCGGGGCGTCGAGCGTCACGCCGTCGTCCACCCGGACGAATGCCCCGTCGACGAGGAACGCCGTGTTGAGCGCGGTGAATGCCTCGTGCGCGCCCCGATCCCCCGGCTGGCGCAGAAGGCCGGCAAGCGAGGGATCCTTCGCCATGGCCCCGGCCAGGCTCCCCGCGCTCACGCCGCGCGGGAGCGTGCGTGTCGAGGAGAGCCGGCTGGAAAAATGACCGTTGACAAACACGAGGACGATCCCCCCCGCGCCGGGGCCCGGCCAGGGCCCCGCTGGCAGGTCGGCCGGCCCGGACCCCCCGGTGGAGGCCAGGACGGGTTGAAACTGCGTCGTGGCGATCGGCGCCAGGCTTGTAAAGCGCCATTCCTCGTCAGCGGTCGTGGGGAATCCCTGCCCGGCGAACGCCGCAAGCCCCTTCCGCCGCAGCGCATGGAGCGGCGTCTTCGACGCCCCGTTGAGTCCTTCCTCGAAGCGCGCGAAAGCCGACGCGTACCACGCTCTGATGTCCGCCGTCGCGTTCATCGTGACCGTGCCTCCGCAGGCTGGACAGGGGATTCTTCCCTGATCCAGTCGTAGCCTTTTTCCTCGAGGACGAGGGCCAGCTCCTTCCCCCCCGATTTGACGATCTTTCCGTCGATAAGGACGTGGACGAAATCGGGGACGATGTAGTTCAACAGCCGCTGGTAGTGCGTGACGACGATGACCGCGTTGTCCCTGGAACGGAGCCTGTTCACGCCTTCGGCCACGATCCGGAGCGCATCAATGTCGAGCCCGGAATCCGTTTCGTCAAGGATGGCCAGCGTCGGGTCAAGCACCGCCATCTGGAAAATTTCGTTCCGCTTCTTCTCCCCCCCCGAGAACCCCTCGTTGACGGGCCTGTTCAGGAGGCTCTGGTCGAACTCGATCACCTTCATCTTCTCTTTCACAAGGGCGAGGAACTCCATCGCGTCGAGCTCCTCCTCGTTGCGATGCTTCCTGACGGCGTTGAGGGCTGCCTTGAGGAAGTACATATTCGTCACGCCGGGGATCTCCACCGGGTACTGGAACGCGAGGAAGAGGCCTTCGCGGGCCCTCTCCTCGGGAGAAAGCCCCAGGAGGTCCTTCCCCCTGTACAGGACCTCCCCCTGCGTCACCGCGTACGCCTCCCGCCCCGCAAGGACGCCCGCAAGCGTGCTTTTGCCGGAGCCGTTCGGCCCCATGATCGCGTGGATCTCCCCCCTGCTGACACTGAGGTTGATCCCTTCGAGGATCGCGTTCCCCTGGACGCCTGCGTGCAGGTTTCTGACTTCGAGAAGACTCATACGGCCGTGTGCTCCCTGTTCGTTCATCCAACGCTCCCTTCGAGGCTCACGCCCAGGAGCTTCTGGGCCTCCACCGCGAACTCCATGGGGAGCTCCCGGAAGACCTCCTTGCAGAATCCGTTGACGATCATATTGACCGCGTCTTCGGTCGAGAGTCCCCGCTGCCTGCAGTAAAAGATCTGGTCCTCGCCGATCTTCGAGGTGGACGCCTCGTGCTCGACCCTGGCGGACGTGTTCTTCACCTCGATGTACGGGAACGTGTGGGCGCCGCACCTGTCTCCCAGCAGCAGCGAGTCGCACTGGGAGAAATTCCGCGCGTTGACGGCGTTCCGTTTCACGTCGACAAGGCCGCGGTACGAATTCTGCCCGTGCCCCGCCGAAATCCCCTTGGAGACGATCGTGCTTTTCGTGTTGGCCCCGATGTGCACCATCTTCGTCCCGGTGTCCGCCTGCTGGCGGTTGTTCGTCACGGCGACAGAATAGAACTCGCCGACCGAGTCGTCCCCGATCAGAAGGACGCTCGGGTATTTCCATGTGATCGCGGAGCCCGTCTCGACCTGCGTCCAG
>DATJPH010000693.1:0-2707 GCA_035506475.1 Bacteroidota bacterium
AGGACCGGAGACCGTCAAGGTGATCAACATGGAGGTGCGGCGGGCCAAGACCATCGTCTGGAACGGCCCGATGGGAGTGTTCGAGATGCCCAACTTCGCCAACGGCACGCTCGAGGTCGCGCGACTTCTTGCCGAGGCGACGAAGGCGGGTGCGAAGACGATCGTGGGCGGCGGTGACTCGGCCGCGGCGGTCGCCAAAGCGGGGTTTGAAACGCAGATTTCGCACGTCTCGACGGGCGGGGGCGCATCGCTCGAATTCCTGGAAGGGCGCACGCTCCCCGGGCTTGCGGCGCTCGCGGTGGGGTGAACCATTCTCACCCCTCCCGTGTTCTCTGATCAAGGGAGCATAGTCAACAACACAACCGGTTCATCATGCAGTCTGTGAGCGGAGGAGGGGAGGGGAGATACTACCGGCCCGGGTTCTTCGGCGGGTTCTCCTTCTTCCCTCCCGTTATCAAGTGGCTGTTGATAACGAACGGCCTGATGTGGCTGTTCTTCGGCGTATTCCTTCCCGCCTTCACGTTCCAGCATGTCCCGATCTTCGTGATTTTCCGGGAGTACCTGGAGCTCTGGCCGCTGGGGACCAATTTCTGGCCCTGGCAGCTCGTCACCTACATGTTTCTCCACGGCGGGTTCTGGCATATATTCTTCAACATGCTGATGCTCTGGATGTTCGGCATGGAGCTGGAATACACGTGGGGGTCGGCGAAGTTTCTCCTCTACTACATGCTCTGCGGCATCGGCGCGGGGATTGCGAACCTCCTTGTGGCCCCGATGCTGGGGCAGGTCGCGCCGACGGTGGGCGCCTCCGGTGCGGTGTTCGGGGTCCTTGTGGCCTTCGGCATGCTCTGGCCCGACCGGCCGATCTACGTCTATTTTCTCCTCCCGATACGGGCCAAGTATTTCATCGCGGCGTCCATTGCCCTTGAGCTGTTCACGGGCATCACCGGCTCCTCCGACGGCGTCGCCCACATCGCCCATCTCGGGGGGGCGGCGGTGGGATTCCTCTTTATCATGACCGAGCGCCACTCCGATGTGTTCAAGCGGCTCGTCGGCGGCCTCGGGGGCGGCGTCTTCCGCCGTGCGCCCCGCCCCGGTCCGAGGCCGTGGCCCGACAAGGATATCCGGGATGCCAGGTTTTACGATATCGGCGGACCTCCGCGGAAGGAAGACGACAACGAGGAAGTCACGCAGGAGGTCATCGACGCCATCCTCGATAAGATCAGCACCGGGGGGTACCAGAGCCTCAGCGAAGACGAGAAGCGGATACTGAACGAGGCAAGCAGGAAAATCCACTGACCGACGTGAGGAGTATGGAGATCCAGGCGGTGAACGAGACCGACAGGCCCCCTGCGCAGCCGGAACCCGGGGTGAAAGTCGGCGTGAGGCGGTCCACAAGGCAGATGATGATCGGGGGAGTCCGCGTGGGGGGCGGGGCTCCGATATCGGTCCAGACGATGACAAAGAGCCGGACGGGCGACGTCGAGGCGACTGTTGCCCAGATCGCGGCGGCGGCGGAGGCGGGGTGCGATATTGTCCGCGTCACCGTGAACGACCGCGAGGCCGCAGAGGCTATGAAGGAGATCGTCCGGCGCTCGTCGATCCCGGTGGTGGCGGACATCCATTTCAATCACGTGTTCGCGCTGAAAGCGATCGAAGCGGGGGTGGCGAAAGTGCGGCTCAACCCGGGGAACATCGGGAGCCGGGAGAGGATCCACGAGGTCCTCACCGCGGCGAAGGCGCGCCGGATTCCCATCAGGATCGGCGTCAACTCGGGCTCGCTGGAGGAAGACATACTCGCGAAGCACGGGTACCCGACGGCGGAGGCGCTGTACGAAAGCGCAATGCGCCACGTCGGGATATGCGACGAGTTCGGTTTTCACGACGTCATCATCTCGGTCAAATCGACCGACGTCCGCCTCATGATCGAGGCGTACAGGCTCGTTGCACAGCGGACGGACATCCCGCTCCACCTGGGTGTGACGGAAGCGGGACCCACGAAAACGGGCACGATCAAATCGGCCGTCGGCATCGGGACCCTCCTTGCCGAGGGGATCGGGGACACGATACGGGTCTCGCTGACGGACGACCCCGTGAAGGAGGTCGAAGTCGGCAAGGAGATCCTCCGCTCGCTCAACCTCGCCACGCGGAACGTGGAACTCATCGCCTGCCCCACGTGCGGCAGGCTCGAGGTGGACCTGTTCGGCATCATGGCGCAGCTGGAAGAGCGCCTGGCCGGCGTGAAGAAGCCCGTCAAGATCGCCGTGCTGGGGTGCGTGGTCAACGGGCCCGGCGAAGCGAGCGAGGCCGATATCGGGATTGCGGCGGGCAAAGGGGTCGGGATTCTTTACCGGAAAGGAGAGGTCATCCGCCGCGTGAAGGAATCGGAAATCGTCGACGTGATCGTCGAGGAGGTCCGCAATTTCGTCCCGCAGGGGGAGGGGTGAGCCTCCCCGCGTGCCGTGTCAAGAGCGTGAATGCCCGCCCCCCCCGGCGGGCTTTTTCTTGCTGTTTTTTTGGGGTGGATTTCATTAGATTCACCCGTCGCCGGAGGAATGACCTCCTTCACAACGGACGAACACTCGCGTGCCAGGCTCAGTGACACTGAACATATTCTTCATCGGCGACATTGTCGGCACCCCCGGCCTTGAACTCGCCGCGACACTGATACCGAACTACGTCAAGAAATACGCCGTCGACCTCCTCA
>DATJPH010000694.1:0-6992 GCA_035506475.1 Bacteroidota bacterium
CGGGATCCGCGGGCATGTTTCACCTCCCGGATCAGCTGCCGTGAGACCTGGAAGATGTCCTGGTAGGCAATCCCCGTGGCGGAATTGACGCAGTCGACGACGACGTCGGGTCTGTACTTCTGCATGAGGCGGTAGAGGCACGAACGCTTCAGGACGGGGCCGGAAAGCTCTTCGACGATGTCTTCGATGACCATCGTCCTGTGCTTTTCGCTCGCGAGGATCGCCTCGCGCGGCATGTCCTTCAGCTGCTCGCGCACGAAGATGTTCCCCCACCAGGGGATGAAGGAGTTCTTCCCCGTGTCCGGGTAATCCTTCCGGAGGGCCGCCACCGCCTCCATGGCCTCCGCACGCGTGAGGGAGGTGACGATCATCCGGCGCGGCCGTTCATTCATGAACCGCCGGCAGATCGCCGATCCGACGAGTCCCCATCCGCCTATGACGAGCACGGTCTTGCCCTGAATATCCATGCGCTGTTGTCGAGTGAGTGGTCCGGGAATGTGGAAAACGCTGCAAGAACAGAGAGGTGAATCAATGTACGCGAGTGCGGGGGAATATGCAACAGGGCCCGCCCGCGCGTGCGGGCCCTGTTGCGGTGCCCGGTCTGTCGTGGAACCGGCCTAGTGAGCCCCGACCTTCGCGCTGAAGGACCGGTCTGCCCAGCCGATATTGAGTGTGCCGCCCGATGTGCCGTCGGGTTCAAACCAGATCCGGAACGGGTCGATGGGTGTGGCGGCCCGCTCCGCCTTCATGGTGATCCGGGCGAGGTCGCTCCCCCGGTCGTACGCCGGTTCGCGTCCGCCCGGCTTCCTGCTGATGATAAGCGTCAGGCCCCCCGCCGAGGGGATGGAATAGAGCGTATACGCTCCCGGGGGGACGGCGTGCGTACCGATCGTGATCTCGCCTTCCGTGACAAGCGACGTTGCAAGGTTTGCTCCGGTGCGCCATACCGAATCGAACGGGACAACGACCCCCCAGATGGCCCGCCCGCGTGCGAACGGGCGGCTGTACCTGATTGTCGCCTTCTTCCCCGCGAGCGTAATTTCGGTGGAATCGCCCGGGCTCAGAGGGCGGACATGGTCGTTCTTCTGGAAGGGAACGGAGACCGTGGTGTTCTCCCACATGAGCGACATCACGCCTGAAGTCTTCCCCGTTGCTTTCAGGGCAATCGTGAATTTCTCGACCGCGGGCGAACTCTGTTCCACGGTCGCGTCGAACCGGGCGAGATCCAGTGAAGGATTGTACACGGTTCCCCACTGTCCGGTCTGTTTGTTGAGTATGACCTTCCAGCCGTCGGGAGAGGGGAGCGTCCAGAGCGTGTACGTGCCCCGGGTGACCGGGACCCCGCCGAACGTCATGTCGAACGACGTCTTCAGGTGCGTTGCCTGGTTAGCGCCCGTGCGCCAGACCTGGTTCCAGGGGACAAGGCCGCCCATGATCTTCCTGCCGCGCATCGACGGACGTCCGTAGTTGATGCTGATGACGTTCGTGTCGAGCGAGAGGAAGACGGAATCACGCGGGCTCGGGATCGACTGCTGGCTGAAGAGCTCCGGGGTTGCGCACACAACCGACGCGCAAAGGACAAGACTGCTGATGAGACATCGCATATGCATCCCTTGGATATGTCAGAGAACGTTGAGCGGGGGAACGCCCCCGTTCTTATGCCTTTTCGACGACGACGGCCGTGCCGTACGCGAGCACCTCGGTCACGCCGGACATCACCTCGTTGGCGTCGTACCGCATGCCGATGATCGCGTTTGCGCCGTGTTCGGAAGCGTGCTGCATCATGATCATGAACGCCTCCTGGCGGGTCCGCTCGCAGAGCTCCTGCAGGAGGGAGATATTCCCCCCGAAAAGGGTCTGGATGCCCGCGCCGATGTTCCCGACGATCGACCTGGACCGCACGGTGATCCCCCGCACGACGCCGAGATTCCTGACGACGCGGTAACCGTCAAGCGTGAATGCCGTGGTGACGAGTTTGGGGTCCATGGAGTGTCTCCGGTGGCTGGCTATTTGAGTTTCAGTGAGTTGATCGTCTTTTCGTAGGCCTGGAGGTATTCCTCGCGCTGGGGGCGGTACCAGTCCATCGTCACGCGGAAGACCTTGTCGTTCTTCACCATGAAGTAGAACCTCCTGTCCACGTTCGGTCCCGCCGAATACGTAAGCCACGGGGCAGGCAGTCCTGCCACCGTCGCCTTCCCCGTCGCGGTCGCCCTGAATTTCCCCTTGTTCTGGTCGAACACCTTCTCCACCGTCAGCCCCTTCGCGCCGAACACCTCGACCCGGATGGAGCAGTCCTGCCGCACGCCGCGCAGCTCGATCACCTCTTCGTTCTGTCCCTTGGGGACGCTGACGCCGCTGAAGTTCTCCGGGTACGCAAGCGAGAAGAGCTTCCCGTTGATCTCGGCCATCGTTTCGGAGGGGAGCGTGGCATCCCGTCCCGGGACCGCCGGTTTGGGGAACTGGAGCGTGGCGATCGAAGCGTCGAACACCGCTTTGTACGCGTCGAAATACCCGCCGAACCCCGCGCACCGGATGTCATAGATCACGGTGTCGGCGGGGACGTAGATGTGCTGTCCCGTCTCCTTGATCTCCTTTGTGTAGAGCCCGGTGTAACCGTACCGCACCCCCGGTTTCCCGCCCACCGACACCGTTTCCGGCTTGCTGACGACGAAGCCGCTCTTGGCCATGTCGTCCATGATCTTCTTCGCCGTGTCCGTGTTCGTCGACCGGATGATGGTGACGCCGATCATGCTCCCGTCGGGGAACTGCCCGGTCGGGTCGAGGAATTTCTTGTCGACATCCTGTCCGCTGTAGAACCCGGCGCGCCCGACCTCGGCATTCGTCATCCAGCCCCTGGGGTACTGGATCGAAAACCCGAATCCGGGGTCCTTGTAGGAATCCATCTCGCCCGGCTTCACGGACTCCATTTTCTTTTCCCCGCCGCACCCGGCGAGAAGAAGGATGATCATCAGCGTGAAGAAGGAGAGGGCAACGCCTGCCGCACCACGGGCATGAGCTGTCATCGGGATGGCCTTTCCAGGAATGTGAATGATTGATGAATGGTCAATGTCTCGGCACAACGGTGTCATACCACGGTTTCTTGTCGCGCGACCCCGCCTCGTCCACGTGAATGTGTTTCGCCTCGGTGTATTCCTTGAGCCCGTCGAGTCCGAACTCCCGCCCGACCCCGCTCTGCTTGTACCCGCCGAACGGCGCCCGCTCGTTCAGGAGGTGCCACTCGTTGATCCAGACCGTGCCGGCGCGGAGAGAGCGGGCGACGTCCATCGCGCGCACGGGGTCCTTTGACCAGACCCCCGCCGCCAGGCCGTACGGGGAATCGTTCGCCATCCGGACCGCGTCGGCCGGCTCCCTGTACCTGAGGACGGAGAGGACCGGCCCGAAGATCTCCTCCCGGGCGATCGTCCATGAGTTTTCCACGTTGTCGAAAATCGTCGGCTCGACGAAAAACCCCCTCGCGCACGCGCTGTCGCGCGGCATCCCTCCCCCTGCGACAAGGCGGGCGCCGTCTCGTTTCCCGGCGGCGATATACCCGAGGACCGATTCCTGCTGCCGGCGCGAGATCAGGGGGCCGAGATCGGTCATGACGTTCATCGGATCCCCCGTCTTCATGGCGCGGGCGCCGGCACCGAGCCGTTCGACGAACTCGTCGGCGATCCGTTCCGGGAGGAAAAGCCTGCTCCCCGCCTCGCAGCACTGCCCCTGGTGGTAGAACGCGGCGTAGAGCGCCCCGTCGACCGCCAGCTCAATATCTGCGTCGTCCAGGACGATGTTGGCGGATTTGCCACCGCACTCCAGCGTAATCTTCTTCAGCGTGCCGGCCGCAGCCTGCATGACCAGTTTCCCGACCCCGGTGGAGCCGGTGAATGCCACCTTGTCGACAAGCCCGCTGCGGCAGAGCTCGGCACCGGCGTCCTCGCCGAAACCGGTGATGATATTGACGACTCCCGGGGGGAACCCTGTATCATGGATGAGCCGGGCCAGCTCCATGGCCGTGACGGGTGTTTCCTCCGACGGCTTGAGGACGACGGTGTTCCCGGCGGCAAGCGCGGGACCGAGCTTCCACGCCGCCATTTTGAGCGAAAAATTCCAGGGGATGATCGCCGCCACGACGCCCACCGGCTCGCGGACGAGGATGTTGGTGCTCACGCCCGGGCGTGAAACCGCATCAAGCTTCTCGGTGAGATCGACAAGCGCGAATTTTGCATAACTCCCCAGCGCCCGGGCGCTCAGGTAGACATCCTCCTTTGCCTTCCGGAGCGTTGAGCCCGTGTCGGCGACCTCCAGTTCGACAAACCTGGGCGCGTTGGCGTTGAGTGCGTCGGAGAGTTTCTTCAGGTACCCGGAGCGTTCTTCCCGTGTCATCCGGGGCCAGGGTCCTTCGTCGAATGCGATGCGCGCCGCCTCGACGGCGCGGCGGGCATCGTCGGCTCCTGCCCGGGCGCACGTGGCAAGCGTTTCCCCGCTGAACGGGTTGAGCGAGGTGAACGTCCGCTTCTCCGTCCCGTCGACAAACTGGTCGTTGATAAAGAGCTGGTACAATCTCACGGATGGCTGCTGATGCTTACACGGAGTGAAAAGACGATACGGAAGATAGGTAAAAAAGTGGAATTCCTCAATTCCGGACACGCCCCCGCTTCGGAGAGGCTTCCTGATGCGGGAGAAGTGCATGTTTGCCGGGGTTCCCGCACTCCTACGCGTAATTCCCGCATTTCTCCCGGCGGACCCGGGACTCCTCATCCGGTCCCGCTGTCGTAGAAGTGTATGTTTCAATGACTTAACGGCGTTCCTTCTCTCCTCGCCCCTTCCCCACGCTGGCACGTCAGTTGCATCGGATGAAGTCTCTACCTAACGACGTTCTGGACACCCCGGACCTCATTCCATCTGGAGGAGAACCCATGAAACGCATTGGTATCTGTCTGATCGCCCTGCTCATCTCGGCTGCGCTGGGAGGTGTCTCACTCGCGCAGTTACCCCCCCCGCCGGTCAACCTGACCGCCCATGCGAACGCCCAGGTCGTTCCCGGGGTCCTCTTGAACTGGCAGGTCCCAAAGATACTTCCCCCTGTTCCCATGAATACGTTCAGGGTCTACCGCTCCGTCGACGACTCGGCATCATTTCAGATTCTCAACACGACAGACAAGATGGCCTACCAGGACCTCCAGGTCGTCGCCGGGCATACGTATTATTACTACGTGACGTGGGTCTGGATGATGCCGGATTCGACGATCCGGGAGAGCGGAAGGAGCAACCTGGCATGGGCGCAGGTTGTGGCACCAGGGAATGCAAAAACGGGGATGATCGTAGGAACGGTGACCGACAGCGTGAGCGGGAAACCCGTTCCGTATTCGCGCGTCATGTTCTTCCGGCCGGTGTCCCCCGTTCTTGTGGTGCCGCAGGTCTCGGCAGACAGCGTCGGAAGATACTCGGCGGTTCTTGACACGGGGAAGTACCTCGTGCTCTGCAATCCGCCGTTTCTGATGGGGCGGCTCGTGATGACGCTCGTGCCCTTCCCCGTCTATAAACCCAAATGGTACAAGGACGCCTATGATCCTGCCCATGCGACCCCCGTCGTTGTCAGCGACGGCAAGAGGGATACAATTGACTTCGCGCTTGCCCGGTTCGTCTTCCCCGTGGCTGTCCACGTGAAGGGGACGGTAAGCGACTCTCTCGGGAACCCCCTGAAGGGAGCTCTTGTGGTGATCACGCGCACCGTCCAGGAGACGCCCCTGATGGCGTCGGCAGGAGAGCCGGTGACAGGACTCCCCGGTGAGACGCTCGTGGTCGACAACGTAGGATGCGTTCAGGGGGTCGCGTGGAAGGGACTGACCGATTCGACGGGGGGATTCGATGCCATGGTCCTTTCCGGACGGTCGTACATCGCCCTTGCCGCCAGGGCCGGGTATTTCCCGCAGTACTTTGACCACAAGAACACCCCGGCGGAGGCGACCCTCATCCCGGTGAACGGGGATGTCAACGGGATCAATTTCAATCTGAACCCGTACCGCCCCCCCGCAATGTACACGCTGGGCGGCGTCGTGTGGGATTCGGCGGGTGTCAGGGTCCCGTCGCGGATCATCGTCTTCCCGCTCAGGTCGTACGCAGCCCGTCCGGCCAGGTTCGCCTTCACGGACTCGCTCGGTGCCTACACCG
Organism: Bacteroidota bacterium; assembly: GCA_035506475.1. Classification (GTDB taxonomy): domain Bacteria; phylum Bacteroidota; class Ignavibacteria; order UBA10030; family UBA6906; genus Fen-1273. The sequence goes on from DATJPH010000694.1 coordinate 6,172, forward strand.
TGGACCACCTGCTTGCGGGGAAATACATCGTCCTGGCGGTCCCGTTCGGGATGTACGCGCCCGCGTTCTACAAAGCGGGGGCATTCGGTGTGATACGCTGGAAGGATGCTGACACGGTGACCGTTGCCGGCAACGTCACGGGGATCAATATCGGCGTCGTGCAGATTCACCCGAGCGGCGTTGCGACGCTCTCCGGTACCGTGACATCGGGAGGCGTGCCGCTGCCGGGCGTCAACGTCTTCGCACAGGATGCCGCAGGAGCCTCGGTCGGGTACGGGGTGACAGACGGCTCGGGGATGTACATTATCGACGCGCTTCCGGGCGGCAACCTCACGCTGACCGCGGATCTCGTGGGGTACAACGGGTCACAGCAGACCGTCGGCGTCGACCCGTCCGGGTTTGCGCTGTCGCAGGACTTCTCCCTGTCGGTGACGACTTCGATCGCCGGCGTGTCTCCGGCCGTCGCGCAGTCATACGCGCTGGGGCAGAACTATCCGAATCCGTTTAACCCGTCCACGAAGATCAGCTACACGCTCCCCGTGGCGGGGGCGGTGACATTGCACGTGTTCAATCTTCTGGGGCAGCAGGTGGCGACGCTCGTGAACGGCCCCATGACGGCCGGGACCCACGAGACGGTGTGGAATGGGCGTGACGCCGCGGGGAGGGTGGTCGCAAGCGGCATCTATCTTTATCGGATCGAAGTGAAGGGTCCTGATGGAGGGGAAGCCTACTCGGCGGTGAGGAAGATGGCGCTTGTGAAGTGACCGGAGCGGGGGGGGACCGCGGTTGAACGCGGGAAGGGGCTCCGGGAGCGATTCCGG
>DATJPH010000695.1:0-5199 GCA_035506475.1 Bacteroidota bacterium
TAGAGGAACACCAGGCCGCAGAGGCTGATGAGTATGTAGTTCACGTACGGGACAGTCTTCGATTTGATCGTATCCCGGAGGGGGATCATCGGGGGGGCCTTGTTGGCGCGGGGGTAGTCATCTGTTGCCAGAAATGGTAACACTTGGGTCCCGGATTGTCAACCGTCGATTGACCGCGCAACGGCTCTGTTCCTTGCATTTCCCTGCGGGGATTGCTATCTTTTTCCCATGACGTGTTCTTTCACCCGCTCTCTTCTCATGTGAGGCTCGTTCCACCCTACATAGAATCCCTGGAGCCGTACAGGCCGGGGAAACCTATTGCCGAGCTTCAGAAGGAACTCGGCATTGCGAAGGTGGTCAAGCTCGCCTCGAACGAAAATCCGCTCGGCCCCTCCCCCCTTGCACTCGAGGAAATGCAGCGCGCCACAGAAGACCTCCACCGCTATCCCAACGGGGGGCTGGACCTGCGCGAGGTCCTGGCCGGACGATTCCGCCTGAAGGTCGGCAATGTCATCGCCGGAAGCGGGTCCGAGGGGATCATGTCGAACATTATCAGGGCGTTCCTGTGCGACGACGACGAGGTGTTGACCTCCGAAGGGACATTCGTCGGATTCTATGTCCTGGCGCGCTCCCGCGGCACCAAGCTCGTCACCGTTCCCCTGAAGAAGTACCACTTTGATCTCGACGCCCTGGCGGCGCGCATCAACGAGCACACGAAGATTATCTATCTTGCAAACCCCAACAACCCCACCGGCACCATTTTTACGAAGGCTGACTTCGACGCCTTCATCAAGAGGGTGCCACCCCACGTCCTCATCATTCTCGATGAGGCCTACTTCGAATACGCGCAGCGCAGCCCGGACTATCCCGATTCCATGGCGTACAGGTACGACAACGTCATCACGCTCAGGACGTTCTCAAAAGCCTACGGCATCGCGGGGGTACGCATCGGGTACGGCTTCGCCCACGACACGCTGATCACGAACCTGTTGAAAGTCAAGCTCCCGTTCGAACCGAGCACGCTTGCGCAGGCCGCCGGCATCGGGGCCCTGCGGGACGACGCGTTTCTCAGGAGGACGCTCGCGGCCAACGAGGAAGGGAAGCGGACGCTGCTCCCGCAGCTGCAATCACTGGGCCTCACGACGATCGCCACCGAGGCGAACTTCGTCTGCGTCCCGCTCGAGAACGAGGATTCGGTCGACGCCCTGTATACCGGGCTCCTTGCACGCGGGGTGATCATCCGCCCCCTGAAGGCGTTCGGGCTCCCCCACTGTGTCCGGATCACGATCGGGACGGAGGATCAGAACAGGAACCTCGTGGAGGCGCTCGGGAGCGTCCTTGATTCGATGCACGCCGCACCCGCGGTTTCCTGAAGCAGGTTCGTTCAAGGTTCAACAGCACCGGAGATTCTCCCATGCAGGATTTCCTTCCGATTAACGGCACGGATTACGTTGAGCTGTACGTTGGGAACGCCAGACAGTCGGCCCACTTCTACCGCTCTGCATTCGGGTTCTCCCTTGTTGCGTATGCCGGACCGGAGACCGGGCAGCGCGACCGGGCGTCCTACGTCCTTCAACAGGAGAAGGTCCGCCTCGTTCTCACGACCCCCCTTCACGGGGACGGACCGATCGCCGCGCACGTGGCCCGCCACGGAGACGGGGTCCGCGACATCGCCCTCTGGGTCGACGATGCCCGGTCGGCCTACCGGGAAACGACGGCGCGCGGGGCAACAGGGGTGCTGCCGCCGGAGGTGCTGAAAGACGATTCGGGAGAGGTAACGCGCGCATCGATCGCGGCCTACGGCGACACCGTGCACACATTCATTGAGCGGAAGGACTACCGGGGGGTGTTTCTTCCCGGATACCGGAGTGTCCCGGGCCCCGACCCGGTGGCGCGCCCCGCGGGGCTCCTCTACATCGATCACATGGTCGGCAACGTCGGCTGGAACGAGATGAACGCATGGGTCGGGTTCTACGAGAAGGTGATGGGGTTCAGCCTCTACCAGCACTTCGACGACAACGACATCAGCACGGAGTACTCGGCGCTTATGTCGAAAGTGATGGCAAACGGGAACGGGCGGATCAAGTTTCCCATCAACGAGCCGGCACACGGAAAGAAGAAATCCCAGATCGAGGAGTACCTCGAGTTCTACGGCGGCCCCGGCGTGCAGCATATTGCCTGTGCGACGGACAACATCATCGGCACGGTGGGTCAGCTCCGCGCGCAGGGGGTGGAATTCCTCAGGGTCCCTCCCGCCTACTACAGGGAGATGACCGGGCGTGTCGGCCCGATCGACGAGCCCGTTGAGGCGCTCGAGCGGCTCGGGCTCCTCGTCGACAGGGACGACGAGGGGTACATGCTCCAGATATTCTCCCGCCCGGTCCAGGACCGGCCGACGCTCTTTTTCGAGATCATACAGAGAAAAGGGAGCAGGAGCTTCGGCAAGGGGAACTTCAAGGCCCTCTTCGAGGCGATCGAACGGGAACAGGCGCTCCGGGGGAACCTCTGAGAGCACGCCGATGAAACTCTGCACATTCGAAGTCGCGACAAGCCTCGGAAGGCACCGGCGGCTGGGCGCCGTGATACCCGCCGGGATCGTGGACATGAATTTTGCCTGCGCCTGGCACCTGGCTCGCAAAGGGGATGCCCGTCCCTATACGCTTGCCGATGTTCTGGTTCCCGATTCACTCCTGGAGTTTATCAGGGGCGGTGACACATCGGCCGGGTTCGCCCGCGCGGCGCTTGAGGGCCTGGAAGGAGAAACCTCCGGCGGCCGGGCGGCGCCCAGGGGCCCGAACGACGAAACGCTTGTTTACGAGCCTGGAAGCGTCAGGATGCTCGCACCCCTCCCCGAGCCCGAGTCGGTGCGGGACTTTTACGCCTTCGAGGCGCACGTCAGGAAGGGATTCGAAAAGCGGAACGAGCCTATGCCCCCGGAGTGGTACGAGATCCCCGTCTACTACCAGAGCGGCCGGCAGAACATCATCGGGTCGGGGGAAGACGTCCTGTGGCCTTCGTTTACCGAGAAGTTCGACTACGAGCTCGAGATCGCGCTTGTGATCGGGAAGACGGGACGCAACATACCCGCCGACCGTGCGGCCCGGTATATCGCCGGCTACACGGTGATGAACGATTTCAGCGCACGAGATATCCAGAGGCGCGAGATGCGCGTGAGGCTCGGCCCGGCGAAAGGGAAGGACTGGTGCACGGCAATGGGGCCCGTGCTCGTGACGCCGGACGAGATCGGCGACCCGTACAACCTCACGATGACCGCCCGGGTGAACGGCGAGGAATGGTCGCGCGGGAACACCGGCTCGATACACTGGAAGTTCGAACAGATGATCGAGTTTCTCTCCCGGGACCAGACGATTCACCCGGGGGACGTGATCGGCTCGGGGACGGTCGGCACGGGTTGCGGGCTGGAGCTCGACCGGTGGGTGAAGCCCGGGGACGTGTTGGAGCTCGAGATTGAGAAGATCGGCATACTGCGCAACAGGGTCGTCCGGGGATAGTTGAGGCGAGCCGGAGCGCCACACACTGAACGGTAACACAACCAATGGAGGCACCTGCGCATGTATCCGCTCAGGAAGGGGAAAACTTCACAGCAGGCCCATGTCGGGCTCCCCGACGGCACATTTGAAGAGGAGCACGGCAGAAGAGGGTTCTACGGAAAATCGGCCCATCTCTACCACGCGCACCCGCCGACGGGATGGACCCGGTTTGAGGGAAAGCTGAGACCTCACTGCATCGACTGCAACAAGCTCCGCCCTACGGACATGCAGGATCCGAAGGGGTCTCCCGTGCCGTTTCTGGGCAACGGCGATGTCCGGCTCTACGTCTCGCGCCGGGCCGCGGCAATGCCCTTCTATTTCCGGAATGCCGACGGGGACGAGCTCTACTTCGTCCACAGGGGGAAGGGGGTGATCGAGACCGATTTCGGCCCTCTCCCCTACGAACCCGGGGACTACATCAACCTCCCGAGGGCGGTCACCTACCGGGTGGTCCCGGAGACCGCCGACAATTTCTTTCTCATCATCGAATCGAAGACCGAGTTCGAGCAGCCGGAAAAAGGCCTGATCGGCCAGCATGCGCTCTATGACCCGGCGGTGATCGTCACACCGGAGCCCGCCCCGATCCTGGACGAGAGCCGTGAATGGGAGATCAGGATCAAGTGCGGCGACGAATTCTCCTCCGTCTTCTACCCCTTCAACCCGCTGGACGTCGTGGGCTGGAAGGGGGATCTTACCGCGTGGAAAATCAACCTGAGGGACATACGTCCCGTGATGAGCCCGCGCGTGCACCTGCCGCCGAGCGCCCATACGACGTTCGTCACGGAAGGGGCCGTCGTCTGCAGTTTCGTCCCCCGCCCGCTGGAGGAAGACCCTGACGCGGTGCGCGTCCCCTTCTTCCACAGGAATACCGATTACGACGAGTTCATATTTTACCACGACGGGAATTTCTTCAGCCGAGACAACATCAAACCGGGGATGGCCACGCTCCACCCGCGGGGGATCCACCACGGCCCCCACCCCAAGGCGCTCGCCGGGCAGAAGAACAAGACGCACACCGACGAGTACGCGGTAATGCTCGACGGGCTCAACCCGATCGACGTTCTCCCCGCCGGCAGGGGCGCAGAATGGGAGGAGTACTGGAAATCCTGGTCGGGCCCGCAGAAGGCATGAACATCGTTCCCGCCCGGCACGCGCCGCGCGACGTGTACAGGCTCATGACCGCGATGATCGTCCCCCGGCCGATCGCCTTTGTCTCCTCGCTGAGCTCCGGGGGCGCGCGCAACCTCGCGCCGTTCAGCTTCTTCACCGCCGTGAGCGCCAACCCTCCCGTTGTGTGCTTCGCGCCGATGAGGCGCGGAGCGGACGGCTCGATGAAAGACACGCTCGTCAACATCGAAGAGACGCGTGAATTCGTCGTCAACATCGTTTCCGAAGAGATAGCCGGAAAGATGAACGCCTGTTCCGAAGAGGTCCCTCCCGAGGTGGACGAGTTCATCCTCTCCGGTCTGACCCCCGTCCCGTCGGCGGTGGTGGCTCCCCCCCGGGTGGGAGAATCCAGGGCGTCGATGGAATGCCGTCTCCTCCAGGTCGTCCACGTGAGCCCTCTGCCGCTCGGAGGGAGCCTCGTCCTTGGGGAGGTGCTCCTCTTTCACGTGCAGGACGATCTCTTCGACAACTTCTCTCTTGA
>DATJPH010000696.1:0-3369 GCA_035506475.1 Bacteroidota bacterium
TCTGATTACGATCGTCATCGAGTGGGGGATGGACTACCTCGGCATCAAGGGGGGAGGCGGGCAGGATTTTGTCGGCAAGGTGAACGGGAAGAAGGTCACGTACCGCGAGTTTTCCGACCTTCTCAAGACGATGACAGACAATGCAAAGGCGCAGTCGGGCCAGGAGCCCGACGAATCGATGAGCAGGGAGCTGCGCGATCAGGCCTGGCAGTCGATCGTGACCGAACGCCTCGTTGCCGACGAGGTCAAAAAGCTCGGGATCGTCGTCAGCGACCAGGAGCTCCGGGACTGGGTCTTCGGGGACAACCCTCCCCAGGAGCTCAGAAGGAACTTTACGGACTCCACGGGCAATTTTAATAGGGAGATGTACGAGCAGGTTCTCACGAACCCCAACCAGTACATCCAGGACCCGAACGGCCGCGATCCGAATTACGGGGTGAGGAAACTGGCGGATTTCGAGAAGATGCTCCGCCAGCAGCGCGTCCAGGCGAAGCTGCAGAGCCTGGTCTTTGCCTCCGTCCGGGTGACCGACGGGGAGCTCAGGCAGCGGTTTGCCGACGGCACGGTGCATTATGACGCGCTCTACGCGCTCTTCGATCCCGCATCCCTTGTCAAGGACGGGGATGTGCAGGTGACGGATGAAGACCTGCGCGCGCTCTACCAGGAGAATATCGATCAGTACAAATTCGAGGCGTCGCGGAAGCTCAAGTACGTCCTCTTCCTTGAAAATGCCTCCGCGGCCGATACCGCGGGACGGCAGAAGGACATGGACGACGTCGCGGCGAAGGCGAGGGGGGGAGCTGATTTTCTGCAGCTCGTGTACACGTACTCCGACCGGCCCGACAGCGGCGTGGTCTTTCATCGCGGCGAGCTGAGCCAGACGCTTGACAACGACGTGTTCGCCGCCCCCGCGGGGGCCGTCGTCGGCCCCGTCCAGGATCAGGAAGGTCTGCACCTTGTCAAGGTGCTTGAGCTGAAGAAGGGGAAGAACGAGTACATTCACGCGGCGCACATCCTGCTGCCGCTTTCCACCCCCGATTCCGCCGCGGTCAAGACCCTCGCCGCGGAGGTCGCAAAGCAGGCGCGGGAGGGGAAGGATTTTGGGGCGCTGGCGCGCGAGTATTCAAAAGACGGGTCCAACGCTCAGTCGGGCGGGGACCTCGGCTGGTTCACCACCGGCAGGATGGTGCCGGCATTTGAGAAGGCCGCCTTCGCCGCAAAGCCCGGCGAGGTCGTCGGCCCGGTCCGGACGCCGTTCGGTCTCCACATCATCAAGGTGTACGCGCGTGACAACCGCGAGGCGAAGATCGCCCACGTGCTGATGAAGATCACCCCGAGCTCGCAGAGCAAGAACGATATTACCGACCGGGCGAAGGACTTCGCCTTCAACGCCCGCGAATCCGAGTTCTCGAAGGAGGCGGCGCAGACCGGCCTCGAGGTCAAAGAGACGCAGGTGCAGGAGAAGTCGACGGTGATCCCGGGCATCGGGATCAACGAGGCTGCGATACACTGGGCGTTCGGCGCAAAGGTGGGCGCGGTGAGCGATCCGTTTACAATCACAAACGGCTCCGTCGTCCTCTGCGTTGCCGAGGCGAAGGAGGCCGGCGTCAGGCCGTTCGATGAGCTGAAGGAATCGCTGAAGCCGCTCGCGCTCAGGAAGAAAAAGATGGAGCGCGTGAAAGAGATTGCCGCCGAGGCGCGCGCGACACTCGCGCCGGGAGACAGTCTCACGAAGCTCGCGGGCCGGTATCCCTCCGTCACCGTGCAGTCCACGGGCTCATTCACCGCGGGGGGATCGATCCTGGGCGTGGGACGCGACCCGGCATTTATCGGTGCGGTCACCGGCCTCACGGCAGGAAAGATCTCGCCGCCCGTCCTCGGCGCGCGCGGGGCATACCTGATCGAACTTCTGAGCAGCACGCCGTTCGATTCAAACGCGTTTGCCGCGCAGAAGGAAGTTCTGCGCTCGCGCACGCTGCAGGAGAAGAGGAACCGCTTCCTGTCGGAGTGGATTACGAGATTGAAGGAGAAGGCCGACATTGAAGACAAGCGTGACATGTTCTACCGGTAAGAGATCGGCACGGGGGAGGAGCCGTATGGCGCTCCTCCTCGTTGCCGCCGCGGCGATGATCGCCGCCCCACCCCTCCACGCAGGCGACGGCCCGTTCTCGGTCATCCTGAAAGGGAACCTCACCACAAGCTCGCTCATCTACGTCACGCCGGACGCCTCGGACCCTGTCGCACAGGGAAACACATTTGATCTGACAGGGACGTTCGGCTACGGGGCCGAGATCCGGTACAGGTTCCCGGAGACGAGCCTCGCGCTCGGATTCTCCGCGGACTATATACGGAGCCGGGGGACCGGGAGTCTCAACGGGACGAGGATCCCCATTGAGGACGGATACACCGCGATACCCGTCGAGCTGACCGGGTACTTCATCATCCCGCTTTCCGGTGAATATTTCGGCGTGTTCATGGGCGGGGGAGCGGGGATGTACTTCGGCAGCAGGCGGTACGTGCTCGCAGGCGTCGAGGCCCCCTCGGTGCAGAACACTCCGGGGTTCGCCATTCACGTCCTGGGGGGAATCAGCTACCGGTTCCTGAACTCCTTCCAGGGGGTCTTCGAAATGAAGTTTCGCGACCTGCAGTTTCAATCGGTCAACCAGTTTGCCTCGCGCGTCATACGCTACCAGGACACAGTCATCAACGTCAGCACCGCGCCCTTCAATTCCCGGGTCGAGACGGACGGGATCATTTTTCAGATCGGCATCGCCTTCAATTTCTGAACGTGCTTCCCCCCCCGTCGATCACGACGCGCTTCGACGTCGTCACGCAGGAAGTCTGCTCCACCCCCTGGCGCTGGTCACTGCTCGCGGTCCGCGACACCAACCGCCTGCTCGAGTCAATCACGCCGGAGCAGTTTGAGCGGGACGGCCGCCTGCCGTACTGGGCCGACCTCTGGGCCTCCTCCCCCGTCCTTGCGGGCCACCTGCGGGGGATGTCGTCCCTGGCGGGGAAAGACGTCCTCGAGCTGGGTTGCGGTCTCGGCCTGGCGGGGATCGCCGCCGCGCAGGCGGGCGCCACAGTCCTGATGACGGACTACGAAGAGGACGCACTCGAGTTCGCGCGGTTCAACGCGGCGTCGAACCTCGACGCGCAGGAGCTCTCCCGCGTGTCCTTCCGGTGCATGGACTGGCGGACCGGCAAACTCCCCGAACGCTTCGACGTCATCATCGGCGCCGACGTCGTCTACGAACGGGCAAACTTCGACCCCATCCTTTCCCTTGTGCACAACCTTCTCCGGCCTGCCGGCTCGTTTATCATCACCGACCCGCAGCGGGATATCGGAAGAGACTTCATACGCAGTGC
>DATJPH010000697.1:0-2544 GCA_035506475.1 Bacteroidota bacterium
CCGACATACGGAAACCCTGTTAGCGACAACTGGTTCGTTTGCTTTGATTCGGTGTATACATTTCTCCCCTCGATGATCATCGGCAGGCTCCCGGTGGAAGATCCCGTCCAGGCAGCACAGGTCGTCTCCAAAGTGATCCAGTACGACTCGTACACCCCGGGGGAATGGAACAAGAAGTTTCTCTTTATGACGGGGGGAAACGACGCGGGGGAACAGGCGAGTTTCGACGCGCTCAGCGGCTCCATCATTTCTCAATACATTGCACCCCCGCCGATCGGCGGATTGCCGCTCCGCGTGTCAAAGACATCCACTGCACCGATCGACTCCAGCCACAAGCTTGAGCTGAACGCCATCGTGAGCGGCGGCGTCGGTTTTGTCAACTTCCTCGGGCACTCTGCCGGAAGCGTCTGGAGCCTTGACATCGGCAACCCGGCGCTGCTGGGCAATACCAACGGGATGCTCCCGTTCGTCGCCTCGGTATCGTGCAATGTGAGCTCATTTGCGGATCAGACCGCGACAAATCTCTCCGAGCAATTCGTTCTTGCACCCAACGGCGGGGCCATTGCGATGTGGGGTTCCGTCTCTCTCGGCTATGCGTACCCCGGAGTTGTGCTCACTGACGAGTTCCTCTCGACGATCATCAACGATTCCGTCAGGGCACTTGGCGCCCTGACCACGACGGCGCGCTATAAGCTCTGGCAGGCGTCAGGATCCGACTTCATAACGATCGGCATGGTGAAGCTGACGCCGCTTCTCGGAGACCCACTGACAAATATTGCGATCCCCACGCTTCCGGACCTTGCGGTGAGTGCAAGCGATATGAGCGTCTCGCCTCCTGTCAGCGCAATCAGCGACAGCGCCGCGAGGATCAATATCATCGTGCACAACTACGGCCTCGTCCCGGCCGACAGTGTCGGCATCACGCTGAGTGATTTCTACAACGGGCAGCCGACGCAGGTCCTCAACAACGCTCATATCGCCCCGACCTACCTCAGAGACTCGGTCTCCGTCCGATGGCGAGGGACATCGCAGGCCGGGCCCCACACACTGCGGGCAACCCTTGACCCCGCAGGAGCAATCCGGGAGGTGTCAAAGGCCAACAACTCCGCTGCGATCGATCAGTACGTCTACGGGAACCATCTGTACCAGGTCAGGCCCTTTGAAAACATGGTGGTGTCCCCCGGACCGCAGCTGTTGCGCGTGACCATTCCGATCGGGCTTGATTCCGCGGCTTCTCAGGTCGAATTCCAGGTCGATACGACATCTTCGTTTGCATCACCGTTCGTCGCCGGGTCAGGCCCCGTTGCCACAGGCCCGGTCTCCGCAGAATGGACCACACCTTCCATCCCGGACGGGCGCGTCTGCTGGTGGCGCGTTCGAACGTCAGACGCGGGCGCGACGGGACCCTGGGAGGTATTCACGTTCTCGACGTCCGGCTCGGCCCCGGCCCTGCCGGTGGCCCGATGGAGGGAGGATTCGGCCCCCCTGTTCGGGTCCGGCACCCCGGTGCAGACCGCGGCAACAGATTCAGGAATGATACTGGGAAAACTGACGCCGATCGACCTCTATGTCCGTTCGGTCGGCGCGCGAGCGGACCAGTCAACGTCTTTTTTCAGCCTCGTGCGGGCCGACGGACAGTCAACCACCGGGTATCCATGGCTTGCCGGGAACGGATTCATCTGCGCGGTCGTCGATGCGACCACGGGGGTCCCACGGATACGTGTGTTCGACACGCCGTCATCTGCGGCCCAGTCAGACAGCATGGTGTCATTCCTCTCGTCGGCACTGCCGGGCAATTACGTCTGCGCGGCCGTGATTACAGACGGGTACACAAACACCTCGCCTGCGCTTAAGGCGGCGTTGAAGGGACTCGGCAGCACGTTCATCGACTCGGTACGTTCCGGCGATGCCTGGTCGATTATCGCCAGGGCGGGAGGGAACAGTTCTCCGCTCCCCCTGGAACACTGGACGCGCACGGCGACGACTGCGGACAGCATCCGGCGCACCGAGTATCTCCCGTACGGCTCTGGGACATTCACCGGGCCATTGCTCCCCATGCCGCAGCGATTGTCGTCGTTTAGATGGTCACCGACAACCGCAACCGGGACGAACAGTCTGAAAACCGCGCTCCTGGGAATTCGTTCAGGGGGAACCACCGACACGCTCCGGGTCATACCGAAGGACAGTCTTTCGGTCGATCTCACAGGACTCAACCAGGCTATCGCCGATCCTGCCTACACGGGATTCAGGGCAGCCGCGTTGTTTGCGACCGCCGATCCACGCGTGACTCCCGTCCTCCGCCAGTGGGGGGCGGATTTCGAGCCGCCGGCGGACCTCGCCATCAGCGCGCGCACGCTTGCTTCTCCGAAAGTCGCGGCGGGCTCAGCAGGAGGGAACAGCGTCACGGTCACCGTCTACAACATCGGATACAGGAACGCAGACAGCGCGCGCATCGTCGTCTCAGCACTCCAGGCGGACAAATCCTTCCGGGCGATTGCCTACGCCGAACTTGACAGCATCGCGCCTGGTTCATTCCGGACCGTC
>DATJPH010000698.1:0-4288 GCA_035506475.1 Bacteroidota bacterium
AATCCCATCTCCCCGTCCCCGGCCAGCGCGGGGACGGCCGCCCACAGCGCCGTGAGGGGGAGAAGGACGATGGCCGTTCGCCGGAAGAGCTTCCTGCGGCTGATCATTTCGCGCACCCGCATCCGCCGCCGATCCCGCCGGCTCCTCCGATGCTCCCCTCCCGGGAGCTGAAGAATTTCTGCGCGAGCGTCTGCTTCGAGAAATGGTTCTCCCGTTCCATGATCGGATCGGCAAGGTAGTTCCTTTCGCTGGCCTTGACGGCCGCGCAGCCGGAGAGCAGCGCGCCCGCCGCGAGCGCCAGGACAACGTATGCGGCGGTCCGTCGTGAGATCTTCATCGTTTGCCTCCCGGTCTCAGTGTGCCACGTTGTTCGAATACTGCGCCCCCATGTCCGCCCACTCGATGAGCGTCAGGAGGTCCCGGTTTGCGGGCAGGAAGGGGTCGATCCTGCTGTACTGGTCCTTTGTCCAGATCGCGCTGTGGTCATAACTGAGCGGGCGGAAGTCGGTTCCCGCCTTGTTGTTGAGCTGGCTGTTGAACATGATCCAGAGCAGGGGGCTGACGCGGGCGCCGTACTGCGAGACGTACGCCATGAGGTTGTTCGACTTGGTCCGGTACCTGTTGACGTTTGTCAGCGTGTCATAGACCGTCGTCGTCCCGTCGGAGGTGGAGCTCGGCTGGGAGGGGACCATGTCCTGCGCCTGGAGCTGGAGCGAAAGCCCGCCGGCGGGAGCCGACCCGCCGTGACAGGAAACGCACCGTGCGTTGAGGACCGCCTGGACGGTATTGGTCCGCGACGTGAGGCTCCTGTCAAAGAAATCCACCGTGTCGGGCCGGGCGGCGGGGCTCGCCATGACGTTGTCCGCGTTGTTGAATCCGGCGTTGTACGTCTTGCCGAGCGCCGTGTTGACCACCTGGAGTGACGAGGTGACCTGCAGGTCGGTGATGACTTTATCCCTGTCGTGCGAATCATGGCACCCCGTGCAGAGCCGGTGCTCGCCGGGCATGACCTGGATCCAGCTGAGCTGGTTCACGAGCATCACCCCGTGCTCGTCAAGCGTCTGGACGTGCATCGGGCGGTTGGCGGGGACCTGTATGGCAAAGGATCCGTCCGGTTTTATCGGCGCGTACCCGAGGAGCCGCTGTTTCTCGAAATTGGTGTTGCCGACAGGGCCACCCCGTCTGTTGCCGTTGCTGGGCAAGGGGACGGCCTCGAGGACCCTGACGTACTTGGCCTGCCCGAGCGACCCGTCGGCGTTGACGTAGGCGGGATCCGGCCTCAGGTGCCCGTCGGTCGTCGAACGGTCGTACACGTTGCCGTCGAAGAACATCCCTGTCGTCGTCCCCGAGGCGAGCCCCGCGGTGACGTTCGGGTCGGGAGGATAGACAAACGGCGCCGTATGAGCGGCGAGGACCACCGCGTGGAGTTCGTTGTATCCCGGGTCGTTGTAAATAAGGCGGAGGTTGGTTCCATCCTTGTCCATCACGTAGAGGCCGTAATCCACCTGGTTCGTGTTCACGCCGGGCTGGACCGGGATGGGCGACATCGAGACGATGATCTTCTCCTGCCTGTCGGCGGGGGACGACTTGTCGATGATCGGGTACGGCGTCTTGAAGAGCGCAGTCGAGGGCTTCCCGCTGTTGTTAAAGGGGACGGTCGGCGGGGTGATGAACGTCAGGTTGTCGTCCGATTTCGAGATGTCGATAATCGCGATCGCCCCCCCCTCGAACGGCGAGTTCCGTTCCATCACCGAGCAGACGAGGCCGCCGTCGGAGAGCTCGCGGGGATCGAGGTACACCTGGCTCCCGCTCTGCGCGGGGGAGTGATTGCCGTACATGACGAAGGGGCGCGTCCCGTCCGGGTTCATGACGAAGAGGGGGAACTTGTTCGGATCACCCAGGTGCTCCCAGCGGCTGTAGATAATCTTGCCGCTGGAGTGGATCATGGGGGTCCTGTCGAAGCTCTGGTTGAAGGACATCTGGCGTATGTTGACGAGCCGTCCGTCCGGCCCCCGGTCGCCGACGGTGAGGAGGGGGGACGTGCGGCGCTCGTATTCGTCCGCGATCTGTGAACGGGTGGACGTAAACAGGATCTGTCCGTTGGGAAGATAGGCGGGGGTCATGTCATCGCCCACCGTCTGGTCGGTCAGCGTCACGAGCCCGCTCCCGTCGGCGTTCATCTCGTACAGGTGCCAGCGCGAGCTCCTGTTCTGGCGCATCGAGAAGAGAATGTGCGTGCCGTCGTAGGAGACCTCGGGGTCGCAGGCGTGCCCGAAATTATTGGGATTGGTCTGCCCGGCCTGCGTGTACTGTGCGGTCAGGTTCGTCAGCGTTCCCTGGGGGGAGATCGGACTCAGGAGGTAGATGTCCGTCCCCGGGTAGTAATTGTCCGCGTTGCTCGAGGCGACGACGCTGTGATCGTTCGCCTGGCTGTTTTCCTTGACGAACACGAGTGCGGGCTGCCCGGACTTCTGGATGATGTCGTCCGGCGGCGACGAGCCGCAGGAGACGAGTGCGAGTGCCGGAATTGTCAGGGCGGCACGGCGGAGCGCCGTGGTGAGCGGTGTCGTGCGTGTTTCCATGTGTTCCCCCCGTGGTGAACGAGCCGTCAGAAATAGATCTGGAGACCCAGCGTTGCGACGATGTTGTGAACGACGAACGGATCGCTGTTATTGATGGACTGGGAAAATATCTGGTCCCGGATATCGTACCGGATGCCGAGTGCGCTGGAGCCGAAGAGACCCGGCAGGGGGATCCGCTTCCCGAGACCGATCTCGCCGGCGAAATGCGTTTCTTCCCCCTGCCTGACCCCGCCCACGCCGAAGAGCACGTAGGGGAGAGCTCCCCCGGGCATGTAATCGTACGCGAACGCGAACTCGTAGGTGACGAGGTTGTCGCTCGTGACTATCTGTGCTTTCGTCACGGAGCCGATGACCTTCGACTTGAGCGACCCGACGCCGAGCGATCCCTCGACGAAGTAGCGGCCGCCCGGGATGAAATAGTTGTATCTCAGGCTGGAGTAAAAATTGTTGCCGAACCCGCTCGCCGCATAGAGGCCTGCGGTCAGGCTCAGGCTCTGGTCGAATTTCAGCTGCGCACGTGCCGGCGAGGGGCCCGCGGCGAGAAGCGCGGCAGCCAGGAGGACCGAAGGGAGAGAATGCTTCATTGTGATCGACGGACGCTCCGCTTAGTGAAAGAGAAAGGTGGCGCCAACGCTGACCTCCTGGAAGAACAGGAGGTCGTTCTTGAGACCGCGCGTGTTGCTGATGCTCGTGAAGTACTGTTTCGCTTCAAGCCGGACCCCGAACGCACGGGTGATGAAGTAGCGCGCCCCGCCCCCGAAATTGAGCCCGAGTGTCGACACGGTTTCCGCGCCGAGCGCATTGACGGGGACGGTCATGAACAGCCCCGCACCGACGGCGCCGTAGGGGATGAGGCGGCCGTGGGTCGCGAGATTGAGCACGGCATTCAGGGAGATCGGGTAGAGATTTGCCGTCTTACCGATGACCTGTTCGCCGGCGAGCTCGAGGCTGAACGAGCTGTATGTCATGAGCAGGTTGAGCCCGAACGTCCCGCTGCCGCCCATCATCCCCGTGTGGGGAGCGACCTCGAAGGCCACCGACTGGTTGAGATCGATGAGCGGAAGATGCGGAGCCTCCGCTGCCGGCTTCACCGGGATGTCCTGGGCCGCCAGCGGCTCCCCGGCATTGAAGATGAGGGCGCAGATCGCGGCCGCCCGCAGAACCCTAAAGGACGCCGACACGGAGACCTCCTGATAGAGAAAGATCCGGCGATGACGAAATCGGTGAGTAGAACCGGACGGACGGGAGCATCACAAGAGCGACATCCGGCGCGAGGGGGATTGTTCCTGCGAGACCGGCCTCGAAAAAAGTCCTGGCAGCAGACTGTTCCGGAATCAGAAGAGAGCCGAGCGCGCCGAGGGAGACTGTATGCGCGCGTATGGTGCTTGAAATTCTCCCCGCACCGATTGCCGCCGACAGCCCGGCGGCGCCCGGGCGGCCCAGGAGAAGGAACTCCAGAGATGCGTGAGCCGAGATGATCCTCGCACTCAGGCTTTCCGATCCGCCGATGACGTCGAACATCACGGTGCGCGTCCCGGTCGCGACGGATGCGGAAACCGCGATCGAGGGGCTTATACGGAGGCCGGCCGCGGCACCGAAATCGACACCCGAATCAAATCCGGGAGTTCGGAAACTGTCGTACGATACGAGGGGTGATATGTAGAGAGGGCGTTCCTGTGAGCGCGCGCCGCCGGGCGTCAGGAAGT
>DATJPH010000699.1:0-2155 GCA_035506475.1 Bacteroidota bacterium
CGAGATGATCGTCGTGTCCTGTTCTAGCCCCGAGGTGAATGTCGTCGAAGGGGCGATCCCGGAGGTCTTCACCGTGATCCCGGTGTCGCGCGAAGTGTCGACCGTCGTGCACGCGCCCAGAAGAACGGCGCAGGCGAAAAGCAGGGCGGGTGCGAATGCTCTCTGTCGATGCATGGTTGTCCTGTGATTGGGTTGTTTAATACTACTCAACTAACATGCCAGCCTCCGTGCGCCTCCCCTGGCGGGCCGCTCCGGGAGCGGAATAGGGCAAGGCTTCCTTCCATCGGGGAAAAACCGTATATTCGACGCGGGGAGAGTTCATAATCCGGACCCCGTCAGGGCCGCAGCATGGATGCAATGGAGACGGATTGCCGGGGTGTGTGTATCGGAACGTAACACTCCCCCGGGGCCGCGTCCCCGGCGGAGAAGCGGGACCTCCCAATCCCCCCCGTTTCTGCAGGCTTTCAGACGTCCCGGGGAAATTGCCTGCGGCACGTTAGTTGCATCGTTGAACGTACTGCGCAGGATGATCACAACCGGTTTCACGCGAAGGAGGAGATAACGCTATGATGCGCCCAGCCCAGTTCACCCCGCACGAGTTGATCGCGGTGTTCCGACGCCGCTGGAAATACCCGGCGTACTCGACCGCCGTCGTCACGGTGGTCTGCATCATCGGTGCGTTCGTCCTGACGCGCAAATACGAGTCCACGACGACGATCCTCGTCAGGCCCGACAAGACCCTCAACCCGATCCCCAGCTACGAAATGGTGATGGCCTTCGAGGAGCAGCTCCGGAATTTCGGCGAGATCATCTACAGCCGTTCCGTCCTCGAGCAGCTCGCCGACAGCCTCGGCCTGACGATAAACGTCAAATCGGAGACCGACAAGCAGCTCATCGCCGCGCAGCTGGCGAACAACATCACGACAACCCGGCTCGGGTCGGACTCCTTCAAGATCATGTACACCGATACCGATCCCGCGCGGGCGCAGCGGGGGGCGGAGGTCATCGAGAACCTCTTCATCCAGACGAAGCTGAACGTGGAGAACAGGCAGAACGCCCTGGCCGTCGAATTTTATGAAAAGAAGGTGGCCGAGTACAAGGTCGATTTCGAGAACAGCGTCAGGAACATGGTCACGCGGCTCCGCCAGCGCGTGCAGGACATGCCGACGGAAACAAGGTCCCTCTACGCGAAACTCGAGGAGACGGACAAGAACCTGGGCGTCGCGGACCTGAAGATCAAGACCGACGAGGACAAGCTCGTCATCCTGAAACAGCTCCCCTCCATCCTCCAGTCCTCGCCGGAGATCCTCCGCAAGGAGGACGGCAAGCAGCCGCTGTTCGACCTGACCCGGAGCGAGCTCCCGTACGCGGCGGACCTGAAGGTGCTCGTCACCCAGTACGACCAGGTGACGCGCGCCTACCAGGGGAAATACCCGGAGATCGAGAAGCTCGAAAGCCAGATCTACGAGATGCTGCAGCGGATGCTCGCCGCCACCGAGAGCGAGATCGCCAACCTCCAGACCCAGCAGCGGAACCTTGAAAGCCGCAGGATGCAGGTCGTCGAGGAGCTCAAGAAGACCTCCGTCGCCCAGACGGAGAGCAAGGACAACGAATCGACGTTCGACATCAACAAGAAGGTGTACGACGACATGCAGCTGAAGCTCGAGGCGGCGCGCCTGGCCCAGGAAGTCGGCAGCCGCGGAGCGAACCAGTTCATCATCCTGGATCCCCCCGTGCTTCCCACGTCGCCGTCGAAGCCCAACCGGATCCTCATCATCTTCGGCGGGCTGGGCGTCGGGCTCCTGCTCGGCGTGATCTCCGCGTTCGTCGCCGAGCTTCTCGACACGACGGTCAGGAGCCCCCGCGACATCGAGGTGTTCCACAAGCCGATCATTGCGTTCCTGCCTGACGCGACGAGCAGACAGGTATGAACGCGCAAGAGAGGAAGCAGAACATGGATGCAGGAAAGCAGGCACCCGGGCACGATGCCGCCGGCAACAGGGAGTCACGCGGCCTGGTGCGGGTGTCACGGACGATCATCATCGACAGGGACGAGCCGGGCGCGATCGATACCAACGTGGTCTCCCCGACCTACTACAACGCGTTCAACTACGCGCTCCTGTCGCACGATCACGCCGGGCAGAACCTGACCGTC
>DATJPH010000700.1:0-2941 GCA_035506475.1 Bacteroidota bacterium
GGACGTGCAATCAGTATGTCCGTTCACCGATTGTGTAGTCGACGTTCTTCCTTGCCGTAATGTAATTGTACACCGAGTTCACGAGGTTCACCTGCGCCTGCACAAGACCCGCATTTGCCGTGAGCAGGTCGAGGAGCGTTCCGGCCCCCAGGTTGTACTTTTCTTCGGCGATCTTCCTGTCCTCGGTCGCGGACTTGAGACCCTTCTGGCTTACGTCGTACTGTTTGCGCGCCGCGTCGAAATCAAGAAGCGCCTTCCGGAGCTGGGCATAGATATCGCGCTCGGTCTGCGTCAGGCCGATCTCTGCGATCCTGCGCGAGGCGACCGCCGACTGCACCCCCGCATTTGTACTGAACCCGTCAAACAGGGTCCAGCGGATACTGAGCCCCCAGTTGATGTTCTTGTTGTCCTTGAGCGTCGCAAAATCGTTGCTCGAAAGCGCATATCCCGCCGACGCGCTGAGGGAGGGCCAGTAACTGCTCTTTGCGGAGGTCACGCCCGATACGGCCGCATTGTACGACTCCTGCGCGCTCCGGTAGTCGGGACGGGACGACAGCGACCGCTTCTCCAGGTCCCTGAAGTTCGCATACGCGGCCGCCGTGGAATCGAGCTCTCCCTGGGAGACGGTCAGCGAGATCGTGGGGTCGTTGAACGTATACTCGCCCGCGACGTCGAGGCCGATGAGGTCGACAAGGTCCGCCTTCGACTTGTCGTAGGTCGACTGCGCCTGTATGAGGAGGAATTCGTCGGCGGCAACCGTCGATTGCTGCCGGTACACGTCCGCCTGTGCGGCGGCCCCGACCCGGGCCGATTCGGTGATCCGCTCCAGCTGACGGTTGTCCCTCTTCAGGTTCTCGTCCGCCACCTTCACGAGCTCGTTGTTCCTGAGAACGTTCAGGTAGCTGCTTTCCACGTTGAACACGGTTGTCTGCCGGGTGCGGGCGGCGGTCTGTTCGGTGGCAACCGACCGGGACGTCGCCTGCCCTACCTGCCCCTGGCGGTTGAAGCCGTCGAACAGCGTCATGTTTGCATTCAGCGATGTGCTGTAGCTGCTTGTCACGGAGCTTGACGCGGCGATCGGGAACGACAGGCCGCCGAAGACCGCGGTACGCGCCCCCTGGTCAACCTGGTTCCGCCCCCAGGATCCGTTTGCCGACAGGCTCGGGAGGTAGCCTCCGTATGCCGCGGTGACGCCGGCCTGGGCCGAACCGACGTTGGCATCTGCCTGGATGACGCTGATATTGTGCTCCAGGGCGGACTGTTTTGCCTGCTCGAGTGTCACGTTGATGGATTGTCCGTGGAGAAAAGGACCGCAGGCGAGCAACGCGGTCATTGTGGCTGGTTTGAAAAATCGCATAAAGTACTCCTGGGATGGCGGTTGCTGACGGTACTTCTTTAACGGCGTGATTTTGTGAAAGTTTCAGGAAAAAACCTCAAATCCGGTCCTTCCGGGCCAGTATTCCCTCTTTTATTGTATGGAGATATGCCAGGGCGGCGTCGTGCTCGTTGGGGATCCTCCCGTCGAGGATTGCCTCCTCGATGGCCTTTTTCAACACCCCGACAGCCCTTCCGGGTTCAATCCCGCAGACAGCCATGATCTCCTCCCCCCTGACCGGCGGCTGCCAGTTCCTGAGCCGGTCCCGCTCCTCGACCTCCACGATCTTCCTGGCGACGACCTCATAGTTCTCTCTGTACCGGGCGACAAGGGAAGGGTTTTTCGACGTGATATCCGCCCGGCAGAGTATCATCAGGTCGTCGATGTCGTCCCCCGTCTCGAAGACGAGCCGCCGGACGGCCGAGTCGGTGACGCCGTCGTCGACAAGCGCCATCGGGCGGAGGTGGAGCCTGACGAGCTTCTCCACGTACGGGAGGTGGTCCTGCGGGAGTTTCAGCCTCTGGAAGATCTTCTTCATCATCCGCGCCCCGATCTCCTCGTGGCCGTGAAACGTCCAGCCGGTCCCCTCCTTGAACGCCTTCGTCCGGGGTTTGGCGATATCGTGGACGAGGGCTGCAAACCGGAGCCAGATGTTCCCGGACACGAGCGCGACGTTGTCCACGACGGTGCAGGTGTGGAGAAAGACGTCCTTGTGGTGATGATCCCTCCGCTGATCGACACCCGCCATCTGGGCGATCTCGGGAAACACGAGGTGGAGCAGACCGGTGTCGAACATCAGCCGGAGTCCCACCGAGGGGGCGGCCGTCGCGAGGATCTTCATGAACTCCTCGGAGATCCGCTCTCCCGCGACGATTGTCAGGCGGTCGCGCATGCTGACGATCGCCGCCAGGACGGCGGGGAGGAGCGAGAAATTGATCTGGGACGCGAACCGGACCGCCCGCATCATCCGCAAGGGATCATCGTCGAACGTCTTCTCGGGCTCGAGCGGCGTGCGGAGTATCCGGTTCTTCAGGTCCTCCATTCCACCCAGCGGGTCATGAAGCTCGCCGAACGTCCCGCGGTTGAGCGATGCCGCCATCGCATTGACTGTGAAATCCCTCCGGAGAAGATCATCGGCGATCGTCCCGGGGACCACCGAAGGGTTCCGGGACTCCGGGTCGTATTTCTCCTTCCGTGCCCCCACGAATTCCACTTTCCCGCCATCCACGGGGACCATCGCGGTGCCGAACCTCTCAAACGCCACGACAGTGCCCGCACCGATAACGGAGGCCGCCCGGCGGGCGAACGCGATGCCGTCCCCCATCACGAGGATGTCGATGTCCCCCCCCGGCCGCCCCAGGAGAATGTCCCGGACGTGCCCCCCGACGACGTAGACCTCCGTCCCGTTCCTGTCGGCAAGGGCGCCGATCTCCGCAAGGAGCGGATGCGTGAGCGCGATATGCCCCGGGGGGGAATCCATCACATTGAAAATGACTGCTGGCTGATCTTTTCCATGATCGCGTTGGCGACCTCGAGAGCGTGCTTGCCGTCCTCGCCGCTGACCAC
>DATJPH010000701.1:0-8523 GCA_035506475.1 Bacteroidota bacterium
GGAGGTGTCTCCAGGGGCGCGGAGGGTCATCAGGGCGATCCTCACCATCGCGACCTTGCTGCCGAGCGAGCCAGCCCGTGTCCAGAGCTCCGTGGCCTTTTCGAGGCTGCGCGGCACCCAGCGGCCGGCATAGTAGGCGAGCCCCTCTTCAACAAGCGCCGGCGTGTACCCCTTGTCCCCCGCCTTCGACAGGAGCTGGAAGGCTTCGTCACCGCTCAGGTAGACCTGCCCCTGCGCGAGCACGCCGTCAAAGCCGAGCGCCGACACGCCCGCCCAGGCGAACTCGGCTTCCGGTTCCCCTTTTGCCGCCCCCGCCTTGATATGCGGGAGCGTCTGTTTCTGTTCGAGGAGCTTCAGGAGAAGTTCGGGGGCGCGGGGTGAATCGAGCCGCACCGCCCGGATATACGCAGCAGCGGCCCTGACGGCATCCTTCGGCACGCCTATCCCCTTCTCGTAGGAGCGCCCCAGGACGGTGAGCGCTTCGGGGCTCCCGGCTTCGCCCGCCTGCACGATCGCCGCGAGCGTCGCGGTATCGGTCTGCGTTTCCGTCTCCAGGAGCTTCGAGATCCCGAGCACCTTCCTGACGGCGGGCGACGCGTTCTGTATCGCCTCTTTCAGCAGGAGGCTGTCTCCGGAGACCGCCCCGGTGTCCTGGGCAAAATCAAGGAAGACCAGCCCGGTATTCGGCGTCTTCACCGCTGCCTGCGCCTTCACGCTGTCCTGCCGGCCCGGGCCGAGCCCCTGCTTCTCCAGCCGGGCAAGCGCCTCTTTCGCCGGCGCGTAGCCCCCCTCGGCAGATCTCTTCACCCAGGCATACGCCGAATCGAAATTCCGCGGAACGACGAGGTCCTCGGTAAGGAACTGCGCCATGGCATACTCCGCCTCGATCATATTCCGCTCGGCGCAGGCACGGAAGAGCCTGTAGGCTTCGAACGGGTCCCACCTCACTCCCCAGCCGTTGTAGCACATGATGCCGAAATTGAACATCGCCGGCGTGTAGTTCTGGTCGGAGGCCCGCCGCATCCAGTATGCCGCCCTGGCGGTGTCTGCGGCGGCCCCCCTGCCGAGCAGATACCTGATGGAAAGCTCGTGCTGGGCCAGGACATCCCCCGCGTTCGCCTTCCGGGTGACGATGAACGTCTCCCACATCTGGTAGAGCGCGTCGGACTGGACGACAAGGGGGGGCTGCGGCGGAGGACGGTACTTCTTGAAGACCGGGCTGTCGCTCTTTTCCTGCGGAGCACCCGGGGAGGGGGCCGGGCACATGACGGCGGCGGCGAACAGGAGCGCTGCTATCGCCGGGAGGCGGAGACCGGGAGTCATTCGTACCTGAGCGCTTCGATGGGATCCAGATTCGACGCCTTCCATGCCGGGTACACCCCGAACACGAAACCGACGAGCGAACAGCTGAGAAGCCCGATCGCCACCCAGTCCCAGGGGATCACGGCGGGGGCGCTCGTCAGTATGCTCACGACGTTCCCCCCGGCGATCCCCGCAAGGACACCCACCGCGCCGCCGATCTCGCAGAGGATGACCGCCTCGATCATGAACTGCGAGAGGATGTCCGACTTCTGCGCGCCGATCGATTTCCTGATCCCGATTTCGCGGGTCCGTTCGGTCACCGAGACGAGCATGATGTTCATGATCCCGATCCCCGCGGCAAGCAGGGCGATGCAGCTTACAAGGAGCACCCCCATCCTGAGGTAGAGTGTGAAGTCGTTAAATTGCTTGACGAGGGAGTCGTTCGAAAAGTAGCTGAAGTCATCCTCGGCGCCGGGCTGGACGTTCCGCGCGGTCCGGAGTATCCCGCGGACCTGTTCGATGGCGTCGTCCATCACCTCCTGGTTGAGCGTCTTGACCATGATGTGCAGGCTCTGATCGGAGCGCCCGTACTTCTGAAAATAGGTCGTCAGCGGGGTCACGACAAAGTTGTCCTGGTTCCCGCCGAGCGAGGCCCCTTTTCTTGCGTACACGCCGATGATCTGGTATACCCCGTCGTCCACCCTGACGGTCTCCCCGACGGGATCGACGTAGGGAGGAAAGAGCTTCTCCGCGACAGCGGATCCCAGGACCACGACGGGGCGGGCCATGTCGAGGTCCTGCGCCGTGAGCCCCCGCCCCTGGCCCACCGACCAGTCGTTCGTTTCCTGCCCCTCGATCGTCTCGCCGTAGACGTTGATGTTCGGGTTGGTCTTCCTCCCGGACCAGAAGACGATCTTGCCCCCCTCGGACCCTTCGATGCCGACCGAGAGGGCAAGCGTCGCCTTCTCGCGCACCTGGAGCGCCTGCGCGTACGTGATGTTCTTCCTGTTGCGCATCCTCCTGCGCTGCTCCGGGGTTGTGTTGAAGTCCATGCTGAACTTCTGCACCTGGAACGTGTTCGCGCCGAGCTGGGTCATCCCCTGTTCGATGCTGTTCCGCAGGACGCTGAGCGCGGTCATCACGGAAATGATGGAGAATATCCCCACGACGATCCCCAGCATCGTCAGGACAGAGCGGAGCTTGCTGGAGCGGATGGCGGCCAGCGCCATCATGAGGCTTTCTTTGAAGTTGGCGAAACTCAGGTAGTGCGTTTTCATGCGGTCCGGAATGCGGGAAGTACCTGGAACAGCATGAAATGTACCACATTGGGAGGGAAAATACAACGAGGGTTGCTTCGGCCGCCTTCGGCGGCCTCGCAATGAGCATCATTCGAAGCGGAGAGCCTCGATCGGATCAAGGCTCGAAGCCTTCCATGCGGGATAGACGCCGAAGATGAAGCCGACGAGCGAACAGACACAGATGCCGATGCCGACCCAGTCCCAGGGGACCATGACCGGGACTTCCATGAGGATCCCCACCACGTTGCCCCCGAGCACGCCGAGAACGATCCCGATGGCGCCGCCGATTTCGCAGAGGATCACGGCTTCGATCATGAACTGCGTCAGGATGTCGGCTTTCTGCGCCCCGATGGACTTGCGGATGCCGATCTCCTTCGTCCGTTCGGTGACGGAGATGAGCATGATGTTCATGATGCCGACGCCCGCAGCCAGGAGAGAAATCGAGCTGATGACCATCACCCCGAGGCGGAGGTAGAGCGTGAGGTCATTGAACTGCTTGATGAGCGAATCGTTCGAGAACCAGCTGAAATCGTCGTCCGCCCCCGGGGGGACGTGGCGCGCGGCGCGGAGGATCATGCGCGACTGTTCGATCGCGTCATCGACAACCTCGCGGCTCTGGGCCTTCACCATGATGTGGAGGTCGCGGTCCTCCTTGCCGTACCTGGTGAAGAACGTCGTGAGAGGAATGCACGCGAAATTGTCCTCGTTCCCCCCGAGCGACCCTCCCTTTTTCTGGAAGACACCGATCACCCGGTAGACGCCCCCGTCGAAGCGGATCGTCTGGCCCAGGGGATCGACGTACGGGGGAAAGAGCTTTTCGGCTACGGGCTTCCCCAGGATGGCGACCATCCGCGTCTCGTTCATGTCGGCCTCGGAGAAACTCCTCCCCGATTCGACCGTCCAGTCGTTCGTGACGATCCCCTCGGCGTTCTCCCCGCAGACCGCCACGTTCGGATTGGTCTTCTGTCCCTGCCAGAAGACCACGCGTCCCCCCTGCCACGCTTCGATCCCGACCTCCTCGGCAAGCGACGCTTTCTCCTTCACGGCCAGGGCCTGGTCGTAGGTTATGTCCTTCCGGTTGCGGTACCGCCCCCTGTTGTTGCCGTTGAAGGTCTGCGGGAATTTCTGGATCTGGAAGGTGTTCGCCCCGAGCTCGGTGATCCCCTCCTCGATGCTCCGCTGCAGGACGCCGAGCGCCGTCATGACCGAAATAATGGAGAAAATGCCGACGACAATGCCCAGGATTGTAAGCACGGAGCGGAGCTTGGAGGAGCGGACCGCCGCAAGCGCCATGGCGAGGCTCTCCCTGAAATTGCCGATATTCAGGGCGCGCGTCAGCATGCGCGGGCCTCCGGGGGGACTGGACGCATCATTCGAACCGGAGCGCTTCGATGGGGTCGAGGTTCGACGCCTTCCATGCGGGGTACACGCCGAAGACGAACCCGACGACGGAGCAGACAAGGAGGCCGATGCCGACCCATTCCCAGGGGATGACCGCGGGGACCTCCATGAGGATCCCGACGACGTTACCGCCGATCACGCCGAGGACGATGCCGATCACTCCGCCGATTTCGCAGAGGATGACCGCCTCGATCATGAACTGGGTCAGGATATCGGCCTTCTGCGCCCCGATCGACTTCCGGACGCCGATCTCCTTCGTCCGCTCGGTCACCGACACAAGCATGATGTTCATGATGCCGACGCCGGCGGCGATCAGCGAGATCGAGCTGACGAGAAGGACGCCGAGCCTCAGGTAGAGCGTGAGGTCGTTGAATTCCTTGATGAGCGAATCATTCGAGAACCAGCTGAAATCGTCCTCCGCCCCCGGAGCGACGTGGCGGGCGGCGCGGAGGATCATGCGCGACTGTTCTATCGCGTCGTCCACGACCTCCCTGCTCTGCGCCTTGACCATGATATGGATATCGCGGTCTTCCTTCCCGTACCTGCCGAAGAACGTCGTGATCGGCGTGCAGACGAAATTGTCCTGGTTCCCGCCGAGCGCCCCGCCCTTCTTCTGGAACACGCCGATCACCTGGTAGATCGCCCCGTCGACGCGTATCGACTGTCCGATCGGGTCGACATACGGGGGGAAGAGCTTCTCCACGACAGGCTTTCCAAGGACGGCCACCATGCGCGCCTGGTCGAGATCGGCCTCGGAGAAACTGCGCCCGGTCTCGATCACCCAGTCGTTCGTCACGACCCCTTCGGTGTTCTCGCCGCAGATCTGGACGTTCGGATTGGTCTTCTGCCCCTGCCAGAAGACGACGCGCCCGAACTGCCACCCCTCGATGCCGACCGCGTCGGCGAGCGTGGCCTTTTCCTTCACCTGCACCGCCTGCTCGTAGGTGATGTCTTTCCTGTTGCGGAAACGCCCCCTCCGGTTGTCGCCGAACGACGCCGGGAACTTCTGGATCTGGAAGGTGTTCGCGCCGAGCTGCGTGATCCCCTCTTCGATGCTGTTCCGGAGGACGCCGAGCGCCGTCATCACCGAGATGATGGAGAACACGCCCACGGCGACGCCCAGCAGCGTCAGGACCGAGCGGAGCTTGCTCCCCCGGATCGCCGCGAGCGCCATCAGCATGCTCTCGCGGAAGCTGTCCCACTGCAGAACGAGTCTACTCATAGCGGAGGGCCTCCACCGGGTCCATTTTGGCGGCCCGGTATGCCGGGAGGAAGCCGGAGATGAGCCCCACCGTGAGCGAGATGCCGATCGAGATGAACACGACGGACAGGGGCATCGCCGTGGGGAGGAACTGGTCGACGATGAGGCTGA
The DNA here is from genome assembly GCA_035506475.1 of Bacteroidota bacterium. Taxonomy (GTDB): domain Bacteria; phylum Bacteroidota; class Ignavibacteria; order UBA10030; family UBA6906; genus Fen-1273. The sequence goes on from DATJPH010000701.1 coordinate 5,374, forward strand.
GCGGGAAGGCGATCATCAGCCCGATAATGCCGCCGAGCAGGCAGAGGACGGCAGCCTCGGAAAGGAACTGCATGAGGATCGTCCGCCGCTTGGCGCCGATCGCCTTGCGGATGCCAATCTCCCGCGTCCGCTCGGTGACCGACACGAACATGATGTTCATGATCCCGATACCGCCGACGAAGAGCGAAAGGCCGGTGATAAACAGGCCGATCGAGGCGATGACGAGGCTGATCGGCGCAAAGGTCTGCGTCAGGATCTCCTGCTGGTTGATGTTGAAATCGTTGGCCTTTCCCGGCGTGAGCCCGCGGATCGAACGCATGATCCCTTCAAGCTCCAGCTTCGCATCCTCCATCTGCTTGAGGTCCGCGACTTTTACCTGGATCGTCACGTCGCGCCTGCCGCCGAACTGGTTCTGGAACGAGTTGAGCGGCACGAACACCCGCGTGTCCGCGGTAAACTGGCCGAAGATCCCCCCCTGCTTCTCCATCGTGCCGATGATCGTGTAGGGATAGCCGGCCACGCGGATCGTCTTGCCGATGGGATCGCCGCGCGGGAAGAGGTTCTCCACGACTGTGGCGCCGACGACGCACACGGGACGCCCTCCGGAGGCCTCGTCGGCGGTGAAGAACCTCCCGTCACCCAGCGACACGCCGGCCGTGGCCAGATACTGGGAAGTCGTCCCGCTGATGAATCCCCCTTCCATGCTGTTGTCGCCGTACGTCACCCGGCGCCCGGTGGCCACCACGGGCGCCACGGCCGCGGCAAACATCGACTGGCGCTCAACCCTCGCGGCGTACGAAACCTGGAGCATGCGCCGGTTGCGGATCGTGGACCAGTCGTCGTTGGAGACCCAGGGGAACTTCTGGATGTAGAGGACGTCGGTCCCGAAGGCCTCCGCGCTCTTCTCGAACGCGCGGTTGACCCCCTCGATCGCTGTCGCCATCAGCGTCACGGAGACGATGCCGATGATGATGCCCAGGGTCGTCAGGACCGACCGCATCTTGTTCGCCCGGATCGCCCGGAACGAGATCATGAGCCCTTCCTTGAGTTCCGTCAGGAAATACGCCATGCTCCTCCTCCTTCAGGATGCCTTCGCCGCGGTGTATGTGCGCCGTTTCGTGACGGGCTCGTCGCTCTCGATGTGGCCGTCGCGCAGACGGATCGTCCGGTGTGCGTGCTCGGCGATGTCCGGCTCGTGGGTGACAAGGATGATCGTGTTCCCCTGGTCGTGCAGCTCCTGGAAGAGCATCATGATCTCCTCGCCGGTCTTCGAGTCGAGATTCCCGGTGGGCTCATCGGCAAGGATGATCGAGGGCTTCGTGACGAGGGCTCTCGCAACGGCAACGCGCTGGCGCTGCCCCCCGGAGAGCTCATTGGGCTTGTGATGGATCCTGTCGCCGAGCTGAACGTGCTGGAGCGTCTCGGTGGCCCGGCGCTTGCGCTCCGCGGAGGCGACCCCGGCATAGATCAGCGGGAGCTCCACGTTGTGGAGTGAATCGGAGCGGGCGAGCAGGTTGAACGTCTGGAACACGAACCCGATCTCCCGGTTCCGTATCTTGGCGAGCTCGTTGTCGTTCATCTCGCTCACGTTGATCCCGTTGAAGAGGTACTGGCCGGAGGTGGGGGTATCGAGGCACCCGATGATGTTCATGAGCGTCGATTTCCCCGAACCGGAGGGTCCCATGATCGCCACGTATTCGTTCTTCCCGATGTTCACGGAGACGCCGCGGAGCGCCAGGACCTGCTCCGCACCCCCCATGTCGTACGTCTTGACGATGTTCTTGAGCTCGATGATGTTTTCCATCGTTCGGTTCCTTGGTGAAGGAGGGTTGCCGGCCTCAGGACGCCTGACCGGGTGTGCCTGGTGCGCCCGGTTTGCGGGCCTCTTCGATTCTCACTTTCGCGCCGTCTTCCAGCTCCCTGTTGATGGCCTTGTAACTGCCGGAGACGACCTGCGCACCCTCGGACAACCCGTCGATGATCTCCACGTACTGGTCGCTGGCGATGCCGCGTTTGACGGGTACCGCCTTCACGACGCCCCCGTCGACAACGAACACGATCTCCTTCGGCTTGCTTTCGTTCTTTGCCTTCTGCGACTGGTTGGCAGCAGTCATCATCCCCCCGCCCCCCTCGGCGGGCCCCTTGGCCTCCATCTTGGGCGCACGGGTCGTGACCGACTGTATCGGCACGGAGAGGACGTTCTGTTTCGTCATCGTCTCGATATCGGCGGTCATCGACATCCCGGGGCGGAGCGTCACGCCGGGATCGACGATCCGCATCTTCACGGTGAAGTTCGTCACTTCCTCCTGCGTGCCGAGATTCTTGGAGGTGCCGGTGTTTGCAATCTCGTACACGACCGCGTTCACTTTCCTGTCCGGGAACGCGTCGATGGAGATGCGGGCGGTGTCGCCGACATGAACAAGGACCACGTCGTTTTCGCTCACGTCGACCTGCGCTTCCATCTTGGAAAGGTCGGCCACGGTCATCACGTTGGTCCCCTGGAACTGCTGCGTCCCCAGGACCCGTTCGCCGAGCTGGTTGTTCAACTGGCTGATCGTCCCGTCCATCGGCGAGGTGATCGTGGTCTTACGGAGGTTTTCTTCGGCCTGGTTCAGGGAAGCCTCCGCCTGGGCGTACTGGGCCTTCGCTCCGTCGAATGTCGATTTCGCCTGATCGAAGTCAGACTGGGCGATGAGACCCTTCTGCATGAGCCCTTCCGCCCTCTTGTAGTCGGCGTCCGCCTTCACAAGCGCCGATTTGACCTGGGCCAGCGCGGCCTTGAACTGATCCCTCTGTGCCACGTAGATATCCGGCTTGATCTTCAGGAGGAGGTCCCCCTTCTTCACGCGGTACCCTTCCTTCACCGGGAGCAGGACGATCTCCCCGCTCACCTCGGGGGAGATCTGCGCGTGCACTTCGGGCTGGATCTTGCCGGTGGCCGTGACGACCTGCGTCAGGGTCCGCGCCGTCACCTTCTCGACGTTCACCGGCAGGACCGGCTCTTTCTTGCTCCCGAGGAACACGGTGAGCCCGAGCGCAGCGAGGACAACCACGATGATGGATATGATGATCAGTTTCTTCCGCGACTTCTTCCCGTTTGTTGCCATGCTCCTGGCTCCTTGATTAGTGTGCGCGCCGGACGTGCAATCA
>DATJPH010000702.1:0-3974 GCA_035506475.1 Bacteroidota bacterium
CTTCGACATCAACGTGTTCGCACCCCTGACGTTCGATTATGCCAGGCGCGAAACACTCCCCCCTCCTGCGGTGTTCCACCCGTCGAAACTGAACACCGATCAATGGGTCGCCTCGGCAAAGAACGCCGGAGCGACGTACGCAGTCCTTGTCGCCAAGCACGGCACAGGGTTCTGTCTCTGGCCGACGCGCGCGCACGGCTACCACGTGGGGAACACCCCGTGGCGGGGCGGGAAGGGGGACATCGTCCGCGATTTCATCAGATCCTGCAGGGCGTACGGCGTGAGGCCCGGACTCTACTACAACACGAACCTGAACACGTACCTCGGTGCCCTGCCGGAGGGGATCAAGGGAGCGGTCGATCAGAAGTGGTACGCCAGGAAGGTCCTCGACCAGCTCACGGAACTCTGGAGCGGGTACGGAAGTTTGTCCGAGATATGGTTTGACGGCGGCGTCGTTGCCGATTCCTGCGGAGGGATCGCCGGCAGTGTCACCGCCCTTATCAACAGGTACCAGCCGCACGCCGTGCTTTTCCAGGGCCCCCCCGGGTGCCGGAACCTGATCCGGTGGATCGGGAACGAGGACGGTCGCGCCCCGTATCCCAACTGGAGCCGTGCAGATCTTGCTGTCTCACCCCGTGGAGTGTTCGACGTCACCCGGGTGGAGGGGGATCCCGAGGGGAGCACCTGGTGTCCCGCCGAGGCGGATTTCCCCGGACGGAGACAATCCGCCTGGAACGGCGGGTGGCTCTGGAAATCAGGCGAGGATAGCCTCGTGTTCACTCCGGCGGACCTCATGGAGAGGTACTATGCGAGCGTCGGACACAACGCCAACATGCTCATCGGCGTCGCGATCGACACATCGGGGCTCGTCCCTGCGACGGATTCCGCCGCCCTTGCCGGTTTCGGGAAAAGCCTCAGGAGCGTGTTCAGCCGCCCGCTGGCCCGGACGGAGGGCCCGGGGACGGACCTGAGGCTTGTGCTCGGGACGCGTCCCCGCCGCACGGACATGATAGCGATCGGCGAAGATATTGCCCGGGGGGAGCGCATCAGGCGGTTCGAAGTTCAGGCGCTTTTAGCTGGCGCCTGGGTGACGATCACGAAGGGGAGTTCCATCGGGCACAGGTACATCGGGAGGTTCGCGCCTGTCGAAACAACGTCCCTCCGGCTCTGGGTGACGGCATCCGACGGGGTGCCCGCAGTAAAGGACTTTTCCGCATACAGAACCCACTGAGGAGTCAGAGTGAGATTCGTGAAGATCGCGCTTGCACTCATCGGCGTCGCGCTCGTGGCCGTCCAGTTCGTCCGCCCCCCGAAGAACCAGAGCCCGCAGATGCCCGGCGAGGGGATCGACGCCCGGTTCCCCGTCCCCCCGCACATCATGCAGGTCTTCAAACGGTCGTGCTACGACTGCCACAGCGACAGCACCGTCTATCCCTGGTATGCGCAGATCCAGCCCCTCGGGTGGTGGCTCAATTCCCATATCGAGAAGGGGAAACGGGGGATCAACTTCGACAGGTTCAGCACGTACAGGCCGATGCGCCAGTACGCGAAGTTCAGGGACATCGTCGAGCAGCTTCAGAAGGACGAGATGCCGATCGGGTCGTACCTCCTCATACACAGGTACGCCCGGCTTGGCGCGGAGGAGAAGGAGGAGATCATCACCTGGAGCGGCGCGATGATGGATTCGATGAAGACACGCTACCCGGCCGACAGCCTGCAGCGCCGGCGAACGGAAACGCGGGCGCCGCGGTGATCCCCCCTCAGGCGCGGGGGAAGAAGACGAACGTCGAGGCGAACGATCGGAGCGAGAGCCGGGCCCTGACCCCGGTCTCCCCCCGGGGCTCGCTTATCATTTCACGTTCTTCCCCCGTCACGGGATCAAGCAGCGACGGCCGTCCGTTTCCCCTGAACGTCGCCATCCCGTCGTAGAGGCGTGCGGAGGTATTGACAAGGAAATAGGCCGTCCCGTCCTTCCGCTGGATTTCAGAGCAGAGGATGTCCGGCGTGGGAGGCTCCAGAAGGCAGTCGGGAGGGACGCGCGACCTCAGGAGGTACACAAGCGGGGGTGCATCCGGGGTCGACCCCCCGAGCGCGCCCGCCTGAAGCATCGCCTGCACGAGCGCCGACATCGCGGCATCGCTTCCCGGCCCTTCAGCGGCGTACCTGGGCATGAGAGGGTGCGCGAAGACCGCCCCTCCTTGCCGCACGAACTCCGCGCACTTCTCCATCGTCGCCAGCCTGAGCGTATCCATCGGCGGAAGCAGAACGGCCCGGTAGCGGCGGCTCCCCACGACGAGCGATCCCCCCTCAATCAACGCTCCCCTGAGGCTCTCTTCATCGATGATATCGAAATCGACCTGGTGCTGGAGGAGGCTCCGGCACAGATCGGTGAACGCTCCGTCGATATACCGGACGAGGGGGTCCGGATGGGGTTCGTACATCGACCGGTTCGACGGTGTGAAGTGCGCCCAGACCGAACGGATCGGATGGAGTACCGCGACGCGGGACGTGATCGTCCCCCCGGTGAACATGTAGTTCAACCGGGCCGTGAAGTCGGTGTACCGCCGGAACTGCGCGGGGGAAAATTCCTCCGGCCGGGCATCTTTCTCGGGGACCGCGGCCGCGGGGTACATCGAGACGAGGTCCGTGACGCCCAGGGCAAAGAGGATCCCCGCTGTGCTCTGCATCTGTTCGATCGTGGCGCTCTGGTGCTCCATCTGGCCGAAGAAATCGCTGATCTCGCACATCACACGCCTCTTCCCCGCACAGCGGGCCGCGGAGCCGGCGACGTTCGGCACGAGGAAATAGAGCTGTTTCATGATCTTCCCGGGATCGGAAAGTATCATGTCGATCCCCGGGATGTCGAAATTCCTGTAGCACGCGAACGGGTCCGCGTCGAACGTCGTCTGCCACACGAGCGTCTCCTCCCCGAGCAGGTGTCCGCTGGACGAGACGCCGTGGTCGCGGCACCACTTCTCGATCCGGCCGAAATAATTCGCGGCGCAGAGGCCGGCGATGACGTCGTAGAAATCACACCGGATCTTCCTGTCGATCTCCCCCGTATCGACGAACAGGCTCTCCCTGAACGGGAGCAGGTCATACCCCTTCTGCGACGCGAAGATCGCCGGGAGATCCCTGCACCAGGGGATCGTCTTTGGATACTCCTTCCCCTTCGGGATGTACGCCCCGATCAGCGAAGGCTCGTCCGTGAAGAACGCTTCGACGTACCGGGCTATGGGGTGGAGGGCGCGCTCGTAGCTCTCGTGCGTCACCTCGATAAACGCACCCGAGGCGGCGGGGTCGAGGATGTTGATATAGTGACGCTTCTTGTAGAAGTTCTCCGTGGCGTGCGTCCCCTCGTAGAGCCTTTGTTCGACGTACGTCACGGCTCCGTCCTCACCCTTCACGCGCAGGAGGCCCAGCGCTTCGGCCGACGGGACCCGCTCAAGGACGAGTCCGCCCGCGCTGCCGCTCGGATATCCTTCTTCATCGTAGATCCAGACGCGCAGCCCCATCTCGTGTGCAATCCGCACACCCCGGCCGAGGACTTCCCACGCCGCTTCATCCCGCAGATAGTTCTTCAGGCTGACGGTCGTCATAATGCCGCCGGCGCCGGCATCGGAGAGGAACCTGAGTTTCCGGCGTATGGCGTCGTCGGTCGTACCCGACCAATCGTCGAATGAAGGAACGGCCTGAACCAACCGGCACGACCGGGGCGGAGAGGCGAAGTCTGTCATCATCGGGGTGACCTGAACAGGTTCGTGGAATCTGCCGAAGAATCCCCACATATGCAAACATTCAGCCAAAATCGGTATATTGGCGAACTCCCCTCACAACACATCCGGTGATGATGGCGTATCTCCGAAAGGCAATTCCCGTTCTCCTGCTCATCCTGCAGTGCGTGCCGGCCGCCGCACAGAGCTCCCGCTGGGTCGACTCCACGCTCGCATCGCTCAGCCTGGAGGAGAAGGTGG
>DATJPH010000703.1:0-2425 GCA_035506475.1 Bacteroidota bacterium
CGTTCGCTCCGCTTTCAGATGCAGGGGTGGAACGCCGGCCGGAAAGGGAGGTACAGGCTTGCGGCAGGGGGACCATCAATCGGGCTGACAGAGGGGCTGCCGGTGATCCCCGCTGGTCTCAGTGATACATATGCAGAGGTCCGGCAGGCCGCCTCCGATGCGGGAAAGGGGTCGGACGATACCGCGCTCCGCTCCATCTCCCGCGCGATCGCAAGGGTCGAAAACAGAATTGCCACCAGGAGGGCGGAACTCGGGAGCCTCGAAAAACGTCTCCTCATCACATGGAAGGAGAGGCTGGAGGACCTCCGGTGCGCGGTCCTTAACGTCGACCTCAGGTTCACAGTCAGTGCGGGGGTGATTACGCCCAGACAGCAGTTCTCCCTCCGGTTCCCGCCCGACAGGAAGTTCCCCCGGAACGGCAGTTCGGAGATCATATTCACGTCTGCGATCGACAGCACGTGGATCATCAACAGGAGCGAAGGGTTCAGGTTCCCTTTCACCGTCCCTGACACGTTGGAGCTCATCTCGCCTGAACATATGGATTTCAACAGGCCGGTTGCCACGAACGGCTCGGACAAATTCGCTGTCAACACGAGGATCCCGTTCGATGTCGTCCACAGGGATCCGGACCCGCTCAGGAATTTCGACTGCCGGAGGGAGATGGTCCTTGGAGTCTCCCCGGTCCAGTCCGTGGAAATCCTCACCCCGTTCGTCCGCGTCACGGAGGGTGAGCGCCTCGTTGTGGAGCTCCTGAACGTCTCACGTCAACCGTACACGGGGACGATGGGCGTCGGCGACTCCGTTGCGCAGGAATCGAAGACTACCGTCACACTCCCGCGGAGTGACAAAGCGAAGGCGTTCGTGCTTCCACTTGCCTGGCGTGACGGCATTCCGGACGGGGACTACCGGGTCCCCCTCCACATCGGCAAGGGTCGTCCCGTCGGGTCGTTCACCGCCCGCAAATTCAACGCCGTCGCTGATACCTCACGATTTATCGGACTGCTGACAGGCATTGCTTCAAGTCCGCTGGAGGACGCGCTTCGCCGGCTCCATGTTCCATTCCGTCTCATCGCCGGGTCATTCACGGACACCTCCGGGGCGGGGATGCGTGCGGTACTCATCGACAGGAACGCGCTGAATCTCCGCCCCGATGCACGGGGCGTCTCGGCGCGGGTTGCAGCCTGGGTCCGATCGGGGGGGCGCTGCGTGATGCTGCGCCAGGGTCCGCTTCCCCCGGGGGAGAACCCGCTCGCGGAAGCGGCGGGGTTCGCCGCCGGGCCCGTGATCGCCCCCGAGGCGGGCGTTGCCGCGGCGGAGCACGACTCCCTCCTCACGTACCCGAATCCGATATCCGCAAGCGACTGGCAGAACTGGATAATTTCGCGTGCCCTGTCACCCCTCCGGATCTCCTCCGGGAGCCATCCGGTCGTCCATTGCACCGATGCATCGACCGGGGCGCCGCTTGTCGCGTCCGTGAAGCTGGGGGAGGGAACACTGACCGTTGTTGCCCTCGACCTGCTCCCCCAGATTCAGATCGTCCACCCGGGAGCGTACCGTCTTCTCGCAAATCTCCTGTCCTACTGAGTATATGAGTGGAGAGCCTCCCATGTACCGCCTGTTCCGGTATCCTGCCCCGGTCCTCGCCCTCCTCCTGCTCTGCGCGCCCCGCCCGCACGCTCAGATGGTGGCGCTCTCCGGGACGGCGTTCGATGTCGACCTGTACGGAAACATGTATGTCCTGGACAGCGGGAAAAATACGCTCTGCCTCTATGACAGGTCCGGCGTGCTTCAGCGGAGCGTCGGCGGGCCGGGGTGGCTCGACGGCCAGTTGGACAGGCCTTCGGGCGTCTGGGCCAGGAACGGGATAGACGTATTCGTCGCCGATTACGGCAACCACAGGATAGAGAGGTTTGACCGGTCGCTCAATTTCATATCGTCGTTCTCGACGAGGGAGAGCGACAACCCCGACACCCGGTTCGGATATCCCTCGGGCGTCGCGCTCTCCCGTCTCGGCGAGCTCTTCATCTGCGACACGGAAAACGACCGGATCGTCAAAGTGGACAGGTTCAGCACGGTTGAGCGGACGTTTGGCGGAATCGGAGGGGGGAAGGGGCACCTGGCGACGCCGACATCGGTTGCCGTCGGGCCGGAGGACGCGATCTACGTCCTTGACGGAGCCCGTGTTGCGGTGTTTGACGCGTTCGGTAACTACCTGCGGGACCTCGGGCCGGGGTTGATGCGCCGTCCGTCGGCACTCTTCGCGGACAACACTTCCGTGGTCGTGATCGACAGCACCTCGGTGCTCCTGTTCGACGAGCACGGGCGCCCCGCCGGAACCCTCCCGTTGACGGGTGTTGCCGCGTCTGTCGGGGGGGAGGTCCGCGCACTGGCACTCACAACGGGGAAGATGTATCTGCTCGGCCCC
>DATJPH010000704.1:0-2217 GCA_035506475.1 Bacteroidota bacterium
GCGTCCCCCGCCTCGGGCGCGGCGTGGATTCGCGCGGGATGCTCGAGCGCGGAGCGATGGACCGCGTGATCGGGGTCCTGAACGAGTACAGGGGTCTGATGGCACCGTACGCACCGGAGGCGACGGCGGTCTGCGGGACGAGCGCCGTCAGGGACGCGGCAAACCGGGAAGAGTTCGCGGACCGTGTGCGGCGGGAAACGTCGTTTGAACTCGAGATCCTGAGCGGGGACGAGGAGGCCCTCCTCACCTACAGGGGAGGTGTGAGCGGCGCGCCGGCGGCCGCGCGGTACACCGTCGTCGACATCGGCGGCGGAAGCACGGAAATCATCACCGGCGGCGCAAGGTCGATCGATGCCCGGATCAGCCTGGACATAGGCTCTGTCAGGCTCACCGAACGTTTCCTGCGCCACGACCCCCCCTTGCCTGCCGAGCTCGAGAAGGCAATCGACCTGACAGAACAGGAGATTGAGCGCGCAGCCCTGTTCCCGTTCGAGGGGTCGACGCTTGTCGGCGTGGCAGGGACGGCAACATCGCTGGCCGTCCTTGCGCAGGACCTGAAGGAGTTCGACATCAACGCCGTCACAAACTACGCGCTCGGGCGCGACCGGGTGGAATCACTCTTCCGGTCGCTCTGCGTGATGCCCTCCTCCGCGATCCGCGGGTTGTCCCGGGTCATGGAAGGGAGAAGCGACGTCATCGTCGCCGGAACGCTCATCGCCAGGGAGATTATGGCGCACTACGGGTTCGCGTCGATGATTGTGAGCGAGCGGGGTGTGCGGTACGGGATCGCACTGCGGGAAGCAGAGAGACTCGCCGGAACGCAGGGCTCCTGATCAGCCCCTGTACGCCCGAAGCATCCTCTGGACAACCGTGTCGACCCTTTCGGCGACCTCCTCGACGTCTTCCATCGTATTCCCCCTGCCGAACGAAAAACGGAGTGTCGCCTTGGCGGTCTCCTCATCCCTCCCCATCGCGCGTATGACGTGCGACGGCTCAAGGCTTCCCGACGTGCACGCCGATCCGCTCGTGACGGCGACCCCTTCCAGGTCCATATTCATCACAAGCATGTCCCCTTCCAGGGGATAGGCCGGCCTGCCGAACGAGATGTTGAGGACATGCGGAAGCCTGAGCGCCGTCCCGCCGTTCACGATGATGCCCGGGAAGAGAACGCGAAGACGCTCTTCAAGAGCGTCGCGCAGCACGCGCAAACGCGCGGATTCCTCCTCCATCGAGGAGAGGGCAAGGCTGAAGGCCTCGGCAAACCCCACGGCCAGCGGGACGTTTTCGGTCCCGGGCCTCCGGCCCCGTTCCTGTCCGCCGCCGCGGACCAGCGGATCGAGAGGCACCCCGCGCCGGAGGAAGAGCGCACCGATCCCCTTGGGACCGTACATCTTATGCGCCGAGAGCGTCATCAGGTCGACGCCGAGCCGGCGGACATCCACGGGGATCTTCCCCGCGCTCTGTACCGCGTCAGTATGAAAGAGGGCCCCCGCGTTCCGGGCGATCTCCGCCATGGCAGCGATATCCGCGATCGTCCCGGTTTCGTTGTTTGCATGCATCACGCTGACAAGGGCGGTCCGCTCTCCGACGGCACCGCGGAGCGCATCGAGGTCGACTCTGCCGCCGGAGTCGACCGGCAGGAACGTCACGCGATGCCCCTTCTGCTCGAGGTACCGGCACGGTTCAAGGACCGCGTGATGCTCCGTGGAGGCCGTCACGATACCGTTGCGATCTCCGAGGGCGGAGGCCACTCCGGTGATCGCGAGGTTGTCAGACTCGGTCCCCCCGCTGGTAAATATCACTTCCCCGGGTTCAGCGCCGATTGAGCGGGCAACGATGGCCCGCGCGCGCTCGAGAACCTCCCGCGCCTCCCTCCCGTAGGAATGGATGGAGGAGGCATTCCCGAACGTCCCGGAAAAACAGGGGCGCATGGCCTCCATGACGCGCGGATCGAGCGGTGTCGTAGCGGTGTGGTCGAGATAGATCCGTCTCATGCGTTGCAATATACGCCGCACGGGAGGGGATGTCAATTGTGCGCGTTCATTCGGCCGGCGGGTTGGTTCGGTCGCCAGACTGCTTCGCTTCGCTCGCAGTGACAGGGCTCGCAATGACAAAAAGGGGCGGCCGTTGCCGGCCGCCCCAGGGTGGGTGGTGCGTGCTGCAAACTTCTACTTCAGCATGAGCATCTTCTTGACCGCCGTGAACGAGCCGGCCTGC
>DATJPH010000705.1:0-5412 GCA_035506475.1 Bacteroidota bacterium
CTTCGACAACGGGATACTCCCAGTCGATATCGATCCCGTCCGTCCCCGTCCGGGCAAGTACACGGAGCGTCGAGGCGGCAAAGATGCTCCGCCCGTGCGGACTCTCAAATGTCTCCGAGCAGGGGGCGCACCCTCCCCACCCTCCCAGCGAGAGCATAACCTTGAGCTGCGGGTTCTTCCTCTTCAGCGAGACGAGTGCAGCAATTGCGGCGCTGTCTCGCGGCCCATCGAGTGAGAGCGAATCCCCTCTGAGGTGGAGGAAGCTGTATATGATATGTGTCAGCTTGCCGGCAGGGAGGTCTTCAAGACCCCTTCCCCTCCCCCCGTAATACGCGATTACGGCAAACGGGGCCCCCGGGGGCGGAGGGGGAGTTGCCGGGATGCCGAAGGCAAGCGGGAGGAGGGCCACGAGGCCGGAGATCAGCGCGCCGGAATGTCGTCTGTTCATGGAACTAATCTATGGGAGAGGAGGGGCATATTCAAGGAGGCCGGTTGCAATTCCCTCCCCTGAACCATATCTTGGATCGGGAACCACGCGTTCATTGAAAACGGCCTTTTCGTCCGGAGGGATGGGAAGGCCTGTTTGTTCCCGGGAGCCGAACCGTACGACAATGAAGGAAGCCGCCGATGAAAACGTTCACGATGCTGAGCACCCTCTGCCTGGTCCTCCTGGCGCCCGCGCACAGCCCCGCGCAGGAAAGTGACGTCGAGGGCTCGAAGGATCACCCGCTGCTGAACCGGATGCCCGGGTATTATATCGAACGGTACGAGGAGAAGGAGTACGACACGCATCAGTTCCGCGACGCGAACCTGAACGAGTTGAACGTCGAAGGGCATGTCGTGGCGATCGTCTATGCGGTGAAGTCCGGCGCGAAGGAGGCGAGCCGTGTGCAGGTTCTGCGGAACTACGAAACTGCGGTCACGAAGATCGGCGGGACAGTCCTGAAGAGCGACTGGGACGGGAGTTCGTTCATGAAGGTGGTGAAGGACGGGAAGGAGATCTGGGTGCACATCGACGCCTACATAACCTCCGAGATCAAGCTGACCGTCGTGGAGAAGAAGTCCATGGCGCAGGAGATCGTCGCCAATGCCGACGCCTTCTCCGGCGACATCAGGTCGACGGGGCACGCTGCCGTGTACGGGATCTACTTCGACACGGGTAAGTCGCTTGTCAAGCCCGCCTCCGACCCGGCGCTTGCGGAGATCGCGAAGCTCCTGAAACGCGATCCCGCGCTTCAACTCAACGTCGTCGGGCACACCGACAACGTCGGGGGAATGGAATCCAACATGAAGCTCTCGGAAGCCCGCGCGCAGGCGGTCGTGCAGGCACTGACGGGAAAATACGGCATCGCCGTGTCACGGCTGCGCCCCTGGGGTGTGGGCCCTCTCTCGCCGGTCGCTTCCAACGACAGCGAAGAGGGGAGAGGGAAGAACCGCCGCGTTGAGCTTGTAAAGCAGTGAGGTCCGGCTCCGGCCGCATGTCACGGGGTCACCCCCTGTGCGCGAATCGCCGCTGCGTTGTCCCTGATCTCCTCCGCTGACACACCGGCGGCTTCGTACATCGCGAAGATATTGTCGAGGGGCGTCTCCGGGGGGACGGAGTGGGAGGCCGCGAGGATGAACCCTCCCCCGCCGTCCGTCATGACCTCGATAAGCTCCTTTGTGGCCCGGAAGACCTGGGCGGGCGTCCCCTCCGGGAGGAGATGCTGTGTGTCAAGCCCCCCCATGAAGGAGAGGTCCCCGCCGAACTCCGCCTTCAGCTCCGCGGGGTCCATCCCCGGGCAGTTGCTCTGGATCGGGTTGAGGACGTCGAGTCCCATGGCGACAAGGTCGGGGATGATCGGGCGGATCGATCCGCACGAATGGTATGCCACCCGCAGGCCGCTCGACTTGCCTGCGGCGATGATGCGCGCCAGTTCAGGGCCGATCGTCTCGCGCCAGCGCTGCGGGCTGACGATCATCGCCCGCTGGCTCCCCACGTCGTCCCCTGTCCATAGCCAGTCGAGCGGAAACCGCGCGCGGGCCTGCAGGGCGAGGTGGATCGAAAAGTCCGCGGCTTTTTTCAGGAATCCCCGCGCAAGCTCCGGGTCGGCAGCGAGATCGAGCAGCGACGGCTCCATCCCTCTGACGCGGAACATGAGTTCCAGGAGGCACGGGGAGATGTCGCACCCGATGAACCGCTCCCCGGCGAATCCCGCGACGGCGTCCATGTTCGCAAGGAGTTCGTCTGTGTGCGCGTAGGGAAACGAGTACCCGGCAACGGTCTCGTCCGGGGCTCCGGCCAGAGGCGATGTTTCCACCTGGTTGAACCCCCCCTGGCGGATCCAGCGGATTCCCCACGGGTCGGTGTGCCCCTCCCCCTCGCGGTCATGGACGATCCCCTCCATGGCGTGGTTGTTCCCCACCCATGTCTGGCGGATGTCGTCCCCGAGCGCGTCGGCGACGTAGCGGGGGGGGATGGCAAGCGTCCCGGCGAGCTTCTTCGTGGTGTCGGGATGAAACCAGAACCAGATGGGGACCCGGTCGGTCTCCCGGCGGCTCAGTGCGGCATGAACGCGTTCCTTTGAATTCACTCCTGGTGCTCCCTCGGCCGTTGTGCGTGCCCGGATGCGTCTCCGGCACTGTCAAACATACCCCTGCGTGTGCAGAGAATCAAGGTCCCGGTTCACTTAGCGGAATGACGACATGAACGCATCCCCTCAGGCTTCCCGCCCGCTCCGTATCATCAACAGCATCGCCCCGATCCGCATCGCCGACAACGGCGGGTGGACCGACACCTGGTTCGCGCGCCACGGCAAGATCTTCAATATCGGCGTGTATCCGTATGCCGAGGTGCAGATCGAGATTTTTCCCTTCGACGGCGAGCCGAACAGGGTCATCGTCAGGGCGGAGAACTACGGCGAGCAGTTCGCGGTGGAACCGGAGAACATTCTCTTTGACAGGCATCCGCTCCTTGAGGCGGCGATTCAGCACATGGGCGTGCCGAAGGATATGAAGCTCCTCGTGACCATTTTTTCCGAAGCCCCCGGGGGGGCCTCGACGGGGACATCGGCGGCGGTGTCCGTGGCGCTCCTGGGAGCGCTGGACCGGCTGACGCCGGGGAGGATGACCCCGCACGAGGTCGCCTACGCCGCGCACCACGTGGAGATGAACATGCTCGGCCTCCAGTGCGGAATCCAGGACCAGATCTGCTCGGCCTACGGGGGGATCAACTATATCGAGATGCACGACTTCCCGCATGCGACGGTCTCTCAGATCGCCGTTCCCAATGCGATCTGGTGGGAGCTCGAGCGCCGCCTTGTGCTGATCTACTTCGGAAAGTCGCACAGCTCCTCGGACGTCCATAAGAAAGTGATCCGCGAGCTGGAGGCGGAGGGATCTGATTGCACGAAGATCAACGACCTCCGCCTCACCGCGGGCCGTTCGCGCGATGCACTTTACACCGGGGACTTCGCCGCGCTCGGGCGGGCGATGATCGACAACACGGAGGCGCAGGGGAGGCTCCACAGCGACCTGGTATCGGCCGATGCCCACCGCGTGATCGCGATTGCAAAGGAGTACGGGGCGACGGGCTGGAAGGTCAACGGCGCCGGGGGAGACGGCGGATCGCTGACGATTCTGTGCGGCTCGTCGTCCTTCGACAAGCGTCGAATGATCGGTGACATCGAATCGGAAAACAGGCTGTACAGGCACATTCCCACGTATCTGAGCAGGTACGGACTCAGGACATGGGAGGGGACCGAGCCGTCGCAGGTGTGACCGGGGCCCTTGTCTTTCCTCTTCCACTGACGTACATTCAATCCACCAGAATTTCATCGGCCTGCCATGAAGAGTCGATCTGCTGCGGGAACTGCCTCAGGGGGGGAAACCTTCCCTGACCGCCGGGGGGATTTCCCCTCTCTCCTCCGCCGGCACAACGGGTTCCCGCTTGCGTTCCTGGACGGACCGGCCGGGACGCAGGTCCCCGGCCCGGTGATCGACGCAATGACCCGCTACTACACGACCTCCAACGCGAACACGCACGGCCGGTTCCTGACATCAGAGGAGTCAGACCGCCTGCTGGGTGCGGCGAGGGATCTGGCCGCGGAGTTCCTCGGTGCCCCCGGTGCTCGCTGCATCTCCTTCGGCGCGAACATGACCACGCTGAACTATGCGCTCGCCAGGGGAATCGGCCGGCTGCTCCGCGAAGGTGACGAGATACTGATCACGCAGCTGGACCACGAGGCGAACCGCGGGCCGTGGCTCGGCCTCAGGGAGAAGGGGGTCGTCGTTACCGAGATCGTGCTGCGGCCGGACGCGACGCTCGACTACGATGATTTTGCGCTGAAGGTGGGCGCCCGGACCCGGCTCGTGGCGATGGGGCTGGCATCCAACGCCTTCGGGACGGTCAACGACGTCGCCTTCGCCGGGACGGTGACGAAGAAAGCCGGGGCGATGCTCCTAGTCGATGCGGTGCACTACGCGCCGCACTTCCCCGTGGATGCCCTTGCCATGGGTGTGGATTTCCTCCTCTGTTCTGCATACAAGTTCTACGGACCGCATGTCGGCATTCTGTATGCGCGCGAGGGGCTCCTCGAGAGCATCGAGACCGACCGGCTCAGGACGCAGGACCAGCATGCTCCATATCGGATCGAGACGGGGACGCTGAACCACGCGGCAATTGCGGGGGTGCATGCGGCGATCGAGTACATCGCGTCGTTCGGTGCAGGAGCCGACCGTCGGTCACGTATTGTCCGGGGGATGGAGCGTATCGGCGCACACGAGAACGCGCTGGCGCGCGAGCTGTATGAAGGCCTGTCAGGGATCGGCGGCGTCACGGTGTGCGGCCCCCCCTTCGGCGCGGCGCGCCGCGCCCCCACCGTTTCATTTACGCTCGACGGGATGACGCCCGCGGAAGTGTGCACTGCGCTCGGCAGGAGAGGGATTTGCGCATGGGACGGCGACTTCTACGCGGTGAGGCCGATGGAGGTCCTCGGCCTGCGGGAGCGGGGGGGCGTGACGCGCGCGGGAATTTCACTCTACAACAACGGGGAAGAGGTGTCGCGATTTGTCGACGAAGTGAAACTACTGGCACGGGGGCGATGATGCGGGCACTGCCGTATGTCATGACGCTTCTGCTCGCCTCGCTCATCACCTGGACGGCCTCCCGTGCGTTCGGCCAGGGAGCCACGAAGGAGGAGATGAACCATGATTTCATCTTCGACCTCCCGGGGATCGCCAAGCAGGACATCTACGACAGGACCGAAAAGTGGATCACGAACAACCTCCGTTCCCCGGGGGCGGTGATTCAGAGCGAGGACCCGAACGTCGGATCGATCATCGCCAACGGCGTCACGACAATGACCGCTGACGGAGACTCCCAGGCAGTGAGCCTTTCATTCCGGCTGAGCGTCGATGTCAGGGAAGGGAAGG
>DATJPH010000706.1:0-9692 GCA_035506475.1 Bacteroidota bacterium
CCTGCTCCCCCTGCATGACGTGTGTCCGGTCCACCGACGCTTTCAGGAAGAGATTGTCCCCGATCTGCGCGGCCGCATCGTCCTGCGACCCCGCCTGCTGACTTGCCCGGGCCGCACCTTTCACGACCTCGATCGCGAGGGGGCCGGTTCTGAAGATCTTCCCCCCCGCCTCGATCGTGGCGGCGCCGATGGTGAATTTTCCCGTCTCCTTCGGCTGGAGGATGTAGCTGTACGTCACGGACGACGAGACGGCGCCGTTGATGATCTGCATGGCGGACGATTCGTTGGGTCCCGACATGATGTGAAATTTACTCAGGTCGGGGAGCTGAAGGTTCTTCCCCCCACCGGTCCCCGCGTTCGTGAGCGTAAACGAAAGCGTGAACTGCTCGCCGCTCCCCACCTGCGTCCGGTCGAGCGACGCCTGAAAATCCGTGGTCTGCCCCACGGCGGCGACGCCCATGAGCGCAAGCGCACACATGGTTATGATTGTCCGTTTCACGTTCCTCACCTCGCCAGTCACCAGTCCTTGTCCGTCCTCGGCCGCACCGCCTGCCGTGTATGCAGTTTCTTCTGCACGTCTTTTTCGCTGTTCTTCAGGACGTCGAGTATTCGCTGCGCGTCGGCACGTGACATCTGTCTCTGCTGTTGCTGCCTCGGCTGCTGTTGTTGCTGTTTATCCTGCTGGTCTTTCTGCTGTTTCTGCTGGTCCTTCTTGTCCTGGTCTTTCTTGTCCTGGTCTTTCTTGTCCTGGTCCTTCTTGTCCTGGTTCTTCTGGGGTTTCGGCGGCGGCACCTTCAGTTTCTCCAGCGCGTACGAGAGGTTGTACTTGGCGTCATCGTCCTTCGGGTCGAGCTTGAGAGCGTCGATATAGGACCGGACCGCGTCCTGGTACCGCTGCTGCTTCATCATGGAATTCCCGATGTTGTAACTGGCGTACGCCTTCGTGTCCTTCCCCTCCGCTTTGGCAAGGGCGGTTTCATATTCCTTCACCGCTTCGTCGTATTTTCCCTGCTTCGTCAGCGCATCGCCGAGATTGAAATGTCCCTGGACAAGCCCTTTTTCCTTTTCAAGCGCCTTCCGGTAGTTGACCTCCGCGTCGCTGAATTTCTGATCCCTGTACAGATCGTTGCCGCCGTTGACGAGCGCGCGCGTGGACTGCGCCGGGGTGGCCGGGGCCGCAAGCACCAGAAGAACCCACGCGCAGAGCATCCACCGCGCGCATGTCGGGACTGCGCCATGGCCATCGATCATGATTCACTCTCTCCCGGGTTCCTGAGCGGGTTCCATTTTGCCAGCCACCGGAGCCTGTTTTCTGTCATAAGCACCTCCAGGAGGAGCAGCGCGATCGCCGGCACGAGAAAAAACTGGAACCGGTCCTCGTAGTCGGTAAACTGCTTCACACCGTATTCCTTCTTCTGTAAGGCATTGATGTTCTTGTATATTTCATCGAGCTCGTCCTGGGCATTCGTCCCGCGGAAATACTTCCCCCCGCCGACGGAGGCGAGCTTCTCCAGGGACGCTTCGTCGAGCTTGCTGATGACGACGGCGCCCGCTTTGTCCCTCTTGAAATCCACCTGCTCTCCGGAAGCGTTGTAGACCGGGATCGGGGAGCCGGTCGGCGATCCGAGCCCGATCGTGTAAATGAGGACCCCTTTCTTCGCCGCTTCTTCCGCGGCGTCGAACACGTCCCCCTCCGTGTTTTCGCCGTCCGTGATGATGACGAGCACCTTCGTCGTCGTCTCTTCGAAATCGAACGACTCCACCGCGTGCTCAATCGCGGACCCGATGTCCGTGCCGGGAACGGGGACGGCGTCGACGTCCACGATATCCAGGAACATGTTGGCCGCGCTGTAGTCGGTCGTCAGGGGAAACTGCGTGAAGGCTTCCCCCGCGAAGACGATGAGCCCGATCCTGTCGCCCGCGAGTCGCCCGATGAGGTTGCGGATCTCGAACTTGGCCTTCTCCAGGCGGTTGGGCTTAATGTCCTCGGATTTCATGCTGAGGGAAACATCGAGCGCAATGAAGATGTCGACCCCCTCCTGCTTCACGTCCTCGAGCCGTGTGCCGATGCGCGGGTTGGCCAGCGCAACGAGAAGGCAGGCGACGGCGGCCATGAGCACGACGAGTTTCGCAAGGCGCTTGCTCCTGCTTGCGTCGTCCGCGAGGCGTTCAAGCATCGACGGGTTCCCCAGGCGGGCAACGGCGTTCGCACGGGAGCGCGCGAAGAGCCAGTATGCCAGCGCCATCACGGGGAGGACCGCAAGCGCGTAGAGAAACTCGATATGGGCGAACCGTATCATATCACGGCAGCTTCCGGAGAACCGACCCGCTCAGCACGAACTCCAGCAGGAGCGCGATGCAGCCGGCGAGCGCCCAGCCGTAGAACAATTCCGTGTACGACCGGTACGCCTTGACCTCGATCCGGGTCTTTTCGAGCCTGTCGATCTCCGCGTACACCTGCCGGAGCGTCCGGTTGTTTGTCGCGCGGAAATACTGGCCGCCCGTGATGTCCGCAATCTGCTGGAGGGCCTTCTCGTCGACGTCGGCGGGGATGTTCTGGTATCTCTTGCCGAACGGCGTCATGATGGGATAGGGGGCTTCCCCCTGCGTGCCGACGCCGATCGTGTAGATCCTGATGCCGAATGTCTGCGCGATCTGCGCGGCGGTGATCGGGTCGATCTCCCCCCTGTTGTTCACACCGTCGGTCAGGAGGATCATCACCCTGCTCTTCGCCTTGCTGTCCTTGAGCCGGTTGACTCCCTGTGCAATCGCCATGCCGATGGCGGTGCCGTCTTCGACCATGCCGGGCTTTACCTGGCGGAGCAGGTTCTTGAGGACCCTGTAGTCGAGCGTCATCGGGCACTGCGTGAAGCTCTGCCCGGAGAAGATCACAAGCCCGATCCTGTCGTTCTTTCTCCCGTCGATGAAATTCTGCGCCACTTCTTTTGCCGCCTCGACCCTGTTGGGCTGCAGGTCCTCGGCGAGCATGCTTGTGGAAATATCGAGGAGAATCACGATATCGATCCCTTCGGCGTAGACGTTCTCCCCGCTGGAGGTGGTCTGGGGGCGCGCAAGGGCGACAATAAGGGCGGCGAGCACGATCATGCGGAAGACGAAGGGGAGGTGGCGGAGACGCTCCCTGAGCGTGGGCTTCAGTTTTGCAAAGGGGAGGAGCGTCGAGAAACGGTAATGGCTCGTGACCTCGCGGCCCCGCCGGATGTACCAGACGACGAGGGCCGGGACGGCAGCCAGTCCCGCCAGATACATCGGATCCCTGAATGTGACGTTAGTCCACGGCATGCGCGGCCACCTGTTCATCCCCGGACGGGACCGGGGTCATCCGGACAATCTTCGTCCTGTCAACAAAGTCGTGGATCACCGTGATCATCTCTTCATGGTCGGCGATCCCGGGCTCGAACTTGGCAAACTTCACGAGGTCGGCCCGCCGCAGGATCCGCTCCGCCGTGCCGAGCATCGGGTCGGGAAACCGGAGTTTGCGCAGCCCCGCCAGGATCTCGTCGGTCGTCTCTTCCATCGCCTGCAGCGCGTAGCGGTTCTCCAGGTACCGGCGGAAGATCTCCGTCGCCTCCGAGTAGTACTGCTTGATCAGCCCCTGCTGCCAGAGCTTTTTCCCTTTCAGGACCGCGAGCTGTTCGAACGCGATCTCGTGGGCGGGACGGGGGGGCGGGACGTATCCCGGCTCGCCGTCCTTCCGCGCCTTCCGGCGCTTCCAGTACCTCCACGCCGCATACAGAAGGGCGAGAAGGAGGACTCCCCCGCCGCCGTAGAGCAGCATCTCCGCCAGCGACACCGGGATCGCCATCGGGGGCTTGAGATCGCGGATGTCCTTGCTCGTATCGACGGCAACGGTCCGCACAGTGAGCACGACGGGGTTCGTCGAGACGGTCCGCGGCGCCGTGTCGCCCGGAACGATGACGGAGAAATCCACAGGAGGAATCGTCGCGAGGCCCGAGTCGTACTTTGCGAAGACGAATGCCGCGGTGCTCGTCGTGTCGGATGTCTGCACGGGGGGGCGGCGCTCCAGGACGAGGAATCCGCCGGCGGAATCCCCGAGCACCGGACGGAGAACGGCTCCGCGCGGGTGCACGAGGTCCACGCGGAGCGTGATCCAGTCGCCGACAAGATAGGTTGACGAGTCGGTACGCGCGTACGCGGAGAGGCGGGTCGCCTGTCCGGGGGCGGGGGAGACGACCGCGGCCGTCATCAGGAGGGCGCCGGCAAGTGTCCGGATCCGCTTCACCACCTTCGTGCCCTCAACTGGAAGAAGTCGACGATGGGCTTGATGTACGGCCTGTCGACGCGTATCGGGATCGCGTCCACCTTGCTCCGGAGGAACAGCCCCCTGCGCGCCGCGCGCCTGGCCTGCCAGAATTTCTCGAATTCCTTCCGGACGCCCGAGACGCCCGTGTCGATCCAGCGCTCGGCGCCCGATTCCGCATCGCGGAGCTTGATCATGCCGGCGTCCGGAAGCTGCTCCTCCCGCGGATCGGAAAGTTCCACGGCAATCACGTCGTGCCTCCGGCTGATCACCCGGAGAATGCTGTCGTACCCCTCGTCAATGAAATCGGAGACGAGAAACGCGATCGACCTTTTCTTCGTCACGTGGTTGAAGTATTCCAGCGCCTGCCGGATATTCGTCCCCGTCCCCTCCGGTTCAAACGAGACGAGTTCGCGGATGATCCGCAGGATGTGCGCGCGCCCTTTTTTCGGCGGGACGAACGTCTCGATCCGGTCGGTGAAAAGTATCAGCCCGACTTTGTCGTTGTTCTTGATCGCGGAGAACGCGAGGACGGCGCAGATCTCCGCGGCGATCTCGTTTTTTGTCTGCAGGGCAGACCCGAAATTCCCGGAACGGCTGAAATCGACGACGAGCATGACGGTCAGTTCCCGCTCCTCCTCGAAGACCTTGACGAAGGGACGGTTGAAGCGGGCGGACACGTTCCAGTCGATCGTGCGGATATCGTCGCCGAACTGGTATTCGCGCACTTCGGAGAACTCCATCCCGCGTCCCTTAAAGACGCTGTGATATTCGCCGGAAAAGACCTGGTTGACGACCCCGCGCGTCTTGATCTCGATCCGGCGGACCTTTTTGAGAAGTTCCCGCGTATCCATGGCGATATTCCGGTGCGCGATCAGGGCACCTCGATCTTGTTGAGCACTTCCTGGACGACCTGTTCCGGCGTGACTTCCTCCGCCTCCGCCTCGTAGGTGACCGCGACGCGGTGGCGCAGGACGTCGAGGCTCACCGCGCGGACGTCCTCCGGGATCACGTAACCGCGCCGCTTGATGAAGGCGTAGGCCTTGGCGCCGAGGGCGAGGTTTATCGATGCACGGGGGGACGCCCCGTAGGATATCAGCTGCGTCAGGTTGCCGAGGTTGTACTGCTTCGGGTTCCGCGTGGCGAAGACGATGTCGAGGATGTACTTCTCGATCTTCTCGTCCATGTAGATCTCGCCGATCACCCCGCGCGCCCTGATGATGTCATCGGGCGTGGCCACGCTGTTCAGCTCGGGAGCGGCGCCGCTGACGTTTGCCCGCATGATCAGGAGCTCCTCCTCTTTCGACGGGTAGCCGATTTTGACTTTGAGCATGAACCTGTCCACCTGCGCTTCGGGGAGCGGGTACGTTCCCTCCTGCTCGATCGGGTTCTGCGTCGCCAGGACCAGGAACGGTTCGGGAAGCTTGAAGGTCTGCTCGCCGATCGTCACCTGGCGTTCCTGCATTGCTTCCAGGAGCGCGCTCTGCACCTTGGCCGGGGACCGGTTGATTTCGTCCGCCAGGATGAAATTCGCAAACACCGGCCCCTTCTTCGTCTGAAACGATCCTTCCTTCTGGTTGTAGATCATCGTCCCGATGAGGTCCGCCGGAAGGAGATCGGGCGTGAACTGGATCCGCTGGAATTTCGCCTTGATCGCCGAGGCGAGCGTCTTGACGCTCAGCGTCTTGGCCAGGCCGGGAACGCCTTCGAGCAGGATGTGCCCGTTGGCCAGAAGACCGATCATCAGGCGCTCGACCATGTTCTTCTGCCCGACGATCACCTTGCCGATTTCCATCTGCAGGATGTCGATGAACGCGCTCTCGCGGTGAATCTTCTCGTTTATCGCCTTTATATCATACGCCATGGAACTTCCTCCGGTTGCAGAAGTGGTCTCGGGGTATACAAAATTGGACGATTTGTAATTTATGAAGGTTTAAGTCGAAAATCAACGAGAGGGACCCCGGCCGGCATCAAGCGTCCTGTCAAACACCTCCTGCGTTTTCGTCGACTGAAAACCGAGTTTCCTGTAGAACGGTCCTGCGTGTTCCCGTGCGACGTTTGTCCGCACACGAATCCGGCGGCACCCCTTTTCCCGCGCCCAGCGTTCCGCCGCCAGGACGAGCTGCCTCCCGATCCCCGTCCCGCGGTGCCCGGCGCTGACGACGAGTCCGCGGATCTCGGCACACTCGTCACTCTCCAGCGACCGGGTGAGCACAACGTGGATCCAGCCGACGATCGCGTCGTGTTCCGCAACAAGGAGGGCGTGGTCCGGTCCGGAGGAAACGCGGGCGAGGCGTTTCTCCATTTCAGGAACGGTGGCGGGATAGCCGAGCTCGCCGGCCAGCGCTGCGAGCGCGGCGACGTCGGACGGACGGGCCCCGCGAAGCTGCGCGGGGCCCTGAACGCGGAGTGTCATCGGCGGTCCTGAGACCCTGCAATATGCACGAGCTGGGAGGGTCCCAGGAGCCATTCGAGCGACGCCGTCCTGGCCCACCGGAGCCGCGGCGCGTCGAGCTTGCAGAGTCCCCCTTTTTTCATCGTGATCGAGAGTCCCGAATTCCCGGAAAGAAGGTGCGATATGAGCCTGCTCAACTGCGGTTCGTGTCCCACGAGGAGGACGCTCTCGAGATCCCGCGCGCGCGCCGCAAGCTCGGCCACAAGGGCGGCCCCGTCCCCCCCGACGGCAAGAAGCGGGGAGAATTCCAGCGACCCTTCCAGGCCGAATTCGTGCGCGACGATCTCAGCCGTCTCCCGCGCGCGGGCATACGGGCTCGACAGGATCAGATCGAAGGCAAGGTCAAGCACTTTCATCCCCCGCGCGATGGCCTTCATCTTCTTCTTCCCCTCGACCGAAAGGATCCGGTCCGCGTCCGAGGTCACCCCCGGGGAGCCCGGCTCGACCGCGATCCCGTGACGGAGAATGAACAGGTTCATGATCTCCCCCCCTTGCTGTGCGGGTACGCCGGGAAGAACGGGTGCGACCAGAACCCGGCCACGGCGTCCGTCTGCTTCATGAACGCGTTGACAAGCCAGAGACGCCGCTGCGCAAGGTGGCGCTGGAGATTCACGACCGAGGCCGGGTAGGCGGCACCCCGGGCCAGGGCAAACCTGCCGACTGCGGCGATCAGCACCTCGATGTCCTGGATCTCTCCCATGCTGTCCTGGAACGCGTTCATCGCCTTCAACCTTGACCTCCCGGCACCGCCGGATGCAGGCGGGAGCGCTTCCATCGTGTACCGGAATTCCTTGAACGCCACGCGGAGCCGGTGAATCGTCTTTGTGTCGCCGGGACTCAGGTGCTTTTCCCTCGCGGCGACGCGGATGAATTTTTCCGCTGCAACGCCCGCCAGGACGGTCCCGGCCGCAGCGGCCCGCGCGGGCGTGTCCTCCAGCGACGCAAGGGCGGAGACGATCCCGGAGATTTCCCGCTCAAGCCTTGCAGCGTCGAAGCGGGCGATCGCGCGTCCCGCGTTCCTGACGAGCGTCTTCTGGAGGAGAGCGGCTTCGCGGAGCAGGGGGCGGGCGACCGTGAACCGGCGCGTGAGGCCGCGGAGGAGCAGGATGCGCACATGGCAATCGCGCAGCGGGGAGAACGATTTCAGATATCTGCGGAGCACCCGCCGGCTGCGGGAACTCACCTCACCCGGCAGGACGGCATCGGCGAGGTCCAGGACGGCGAGCAGACGGCGGGTCGCGACCCGGAGGTCGTGGATCCCCGGCTCGGTGCAGCGACGCCGGTTCCGCGCTAGCTCGGCGGCGAGCCGGTACCACCGCCCTTCCACCGCGCGCATCAGGAACCCCGGCACGCCGGCCGGGACCGCCGGTGTGTGTGTCGCGCCTCTAGTCTTCAACAGCCATTTTCACGCTGTAGGTTTCCTCGAACATCTGGGCCTTCTTCAGCAGCGCCCACTTCTCCAGGAGGAGATCCCCCTCTCCCTTGAGCCTGATGATGAATTTCGGCTTGCGGAGTTCCACGCTGAACTCGGCGACCTTTGCGGCGTGCTCGTTGTCCATCGCATCGGCCACGCGGAGGATCGCCGCGAGCTTTGACACCACCACCCTGTCCTTCGACGGGAGCACGCGGTAGGCGTCATGCTGTATCTTGGGCTGCGACTTCCGGTGGTACCGGGCCGTGTTGGCCACGATCGCCATCTGTTCCCGCGTCAATCCTATCACCGGGGTCGCCGTCAGCAGGTAGAGCGTGTGCTTGTGGTGCTCGGCCATGTTGATGAACCCGCCGATGTCGTGCAGGAGGGCGGCGACCTCCAGGAGCAGCCGGTATTCGAGCGTGAGGTTGTGCAGCGTGCGCGTCTCGTCGAACAGCTGCACCGCGAAGCGGGCCACCGTGGTCCCGTGCTGCTCGTCGAACATGTATTTCTTTCCGAGCTGGAGTGCGGAGGCCATCACCTGGTCGCGCAGGGGATGGCGCTTTTCGCCGTACAATTCCTGCGCCATGTCGATAAGGAGCCCGTCCTTCAACCCGATCTTCGGGATGATGAGCTCCTCGACCCCCGCCAGCTTGAGGATCTTGTGGGGCACGATCGAGGCGGGGACGATCACGTCGGCCCGGTCCGGGCGGAGGCGGAGCCCGGAGACGCGTTCCTCGAACGACATCCCCAGGAGCTTGCGCACAAGCTGGTCGAGCTCCCCCTCTTCGAGGACCGTGTCCTTCTCCTTGCCGAGCACCTCGCGGCGGAGATCGCCCAGCGTCTCGATGTTCCCGCCGGTCCCGACGCACAGGTCGATCTTCTGACTTCCGATCTCCTTCTTCAGCCGCCGCTGCGTCGCATCCACGTATTCACGGACAAGCTGGTTGAAGTGTTTTTCCCCGTGCTTCTTCTCTTCGAGAACCTGGAGGAGCCGCACGGCCCCCATGCGGAAACTCTCCGTTGAGAGGATGTTGCCGTCGGCGACAAGGGTGATCTCCGTGCTGCCGCCACCGATATCGATAAGCATGGCGAGCTTGTTGCGCAGGTTCACCTTCTCTTCGACCGCCAGATGGATGAGCCGGGCTTCCTCCTCCGCGCCGATGACCACGATGTCGATCCCGCTCGCCTGCGCGATACGGTCGAGAAAGAGGTCCCGGTTTGTCGCCTCGCGCGTGGCACTTGTCGCCACGGCCTTTGTCCACTTCACACCGCGCGCGTCGGCCGCGGCCCGGAATTTCCTGAACGCCTCGACCGCGCTTTCGATCGTCTGTTCGGCGATGGCGCCGGTCGTGAAGACGTCCTGTCCCAGGCGCACCGGCTCCCGCAGGTTGTCCACGATGGAGAGTTTCCGGTCCCCGTCGACCGTGGCGACGGCGAGCCTCATCGCATTGGAGCCGACGTCGATTCCCGCGAAGGTTGGCATGGTGTTGTCCGTTATCCGCCGATGCTGCTCATTGTCCGTTCCGGCCGCACGAACCCCGGCC
>DATJPH010000707.1:0-3660 GCA_035506475.1 Bacteroidota bacterium
CGTCCTCCGCCCCTCGATAATCTGGTGCGACAGCAGGGCGACGGGAATCGGGAGGGACGCCTTCGAGAGGCTCGGGCGCAACCGCTGCCTCCGCTCGCTCCTGAATTCCCCCGGCAACTTCACGCTCTCGAAGCTCCGCTGGGTCAGGGAACACGAACCGGGGGTGTTCGCCTCCGTGCACAAGTACTTTCTCCCGGGGGATTACATCGCCATGCGTTTGACGGACCGGATCTGTACGACGGTGCCCGGTCTTTCGGAGGGGATGGGGTGGGATTTCAGCGCGAACGCCCCTGCCCGGTTTCTCTTCGATGAGTACTGTATCCCCACGGCGCTCGTTCCGGAGACGGTCCCGACGTTCGGCGACCAGGGAAGCCTTGTTGCCAGGGCCGCCGCCGATCTGGGCCTCAGGCCGGGGATCCCCGTGACGTACCGCGCGGGGGATCAGCCGAACAACGCCCTTTCGCTCAACGTCCTGGAACCGGGGGAGGTGGCGGCGACCGCGGGCACCTCCGGGGTCGTCTACGCGGTGAGCGGAACGCTCACGCCCGATCCCGAGTCGCGCGTCAATTCGTTCGCCCACGTGAACCACACGGGAGCGACAACCCGGATCGGCGTTCTCCTGTGCATCAACGGGTGCGGGATCGCCAACAGCTGGACACGGCGGCTCCTGGGTATGGGGCAGATACCGTACGAGGAGCTGAACGCGCGCGCCTCGTCAATCCCGGTCGGGTCGGGAGGGCTCGTCGTCCTCCCGTTCGGCAACGGGGCCGAGAGGATGCTCGGCGACAGGGAGATCGGCGCGCAGATTTCACACGCGAGCTTCACCACGCATTCGGACGCGCACGTGATTCGCGCCGTCCAGGAGGGGGTGGCGTTTTCGTTCACGTACGGGATGGAGATGATGACGGAGTTCGGCATGCTCCCCCGGGTCATACGCGCGGGGAACGCAAACATGTTCCTGAGCCGCGTCTTCTGTGAGACGCTTGCCGGCGCCGCAGACGTGGCGATCGAGCTCTACAACACCGACGGGGCGCAGGGCGCCGCCAGGGGGGCCGCGCTCGGTGCCGGGTTCTATCGTTCGCCCGCCGAGGCGTTCCATGGTCTTGCCCGCAGGGATGTCATCGATCCCGACATCTCGAAGCGGGGGGAATTCACCGAAACTTACGGGCGCTGGAAAGAGACCCTCGAGCGCCGCCTGGCCGACCTGTCCCCCGTGCCGGCTTCTAGCGGGCGGTCCCCGGCCTGAACGAGGCGTAGTGCGGTTTCCACTGCGCCCTCTGGATCAGGGCTTCAAGTTTGTCGTCGTCAAGAAGGCGGCCGAGACCGGATTCCCGTGCCTCGATCGCCACGGCTTTCGCGACGGTCGCCGACACCGACCTGATGTCGGCGAGGTCGGGGAGCAGTTTCGTGGCCCCGCATCCGTCGTCCTTCACGAGAGAGCTGATCGCCCTGCTTGCTCTCAGGAACATCTTCGTCGTCACCCTGGGCGTCCGGCTCACGAGAGCCCCCAGCCCCACACCGGGGAATATGAACATGTTGTTGCACTGTGACGACGCAAGCGTCTTCCCTTCCCATGCGACGGGCGCGAACGGGCTCCCCGTCGCAACAAGCCCGCGTCCTTTCGTCGCCCTGGCGACTTCATCGAGCGTACATTCAGATTTCGACGTCGGATTGGAAAGCGCGAATATGACCGGCCGCTCGTCGTTGGCCGCCATCTGCTCCAGGAGGGCGCTGTCGAACAGCCCTTTCGTCGCCGTCACCCCGATGAGCACTGTCGCCTTTGCGTTCCGGACGACGTCCATGAGCGTGATCTTTCCCTGGTTCTCCAGCTTCCACCCGGCCAGCGTTGACGTCCGCTGAGCAAACGGCTGCTGCACGGGGGTCAGCCCCGGGAGAGCGTCTGTGAGGAGCCCGGGAACATCGAAGGCGAACAGCTGGCTGCGGGCTTCCTCTTCCGATGCGCCTTCTTCGAGAAGCATCGTGCGGATGTTCGATGCGATCCCCACGCCCGCCTGTCCCATCCCGGCGATGACAAAGCGCTGGTCCCTGAACCTCTGTTTCTTGATCCGCATGGCCGTCAGGAGAGCCGCCAGCGAGACGGCCCCGGTTCCCTGGATGTCGTCGTTGAACGAGAGTATCCTCTCCCGGTAGCGATCGAGCAGCATGAACGCCTTATGTTTGGCAAAGTCTTCCCACTGGAGGAGCGCGTTCGGGAAATTCCGCTTCACTCCCAGGACGAACTTCTCGAGGAACTCATTGTATTCCGCCCCTTCGAGCCTCTTGCCCCGGTAGCCGAGATACAGGGGGTCGGTCAGGAGCCGCTCGGTGTTGGTGCCGACGTCAAGGCAAACCGGGAGGCAGCACGCGGGATGGAGTCCGCCCGCGGCGACGTAAAGATTGATCTTACCCACGGGGATACCCATCCCGTCAGAGCCGAGGTCGCCAAGTCCGAGTATCCGTTCTCCGTCGGTGACGACGATCAGGTTGACGTCGGGGAGAGAGACCTCAGCGAATATCGTATCGATGTTGGCGATGTTCTCCGGGCTTATATAAATACCCCTGTATTCACGCGTGATATGACTCAGCATCAGGCAGGCGTTCCCGACGGTGGGGGTGTACACGATCGGGAGCATCTCCGTGAGATTGTTGCACAGGAGATTGTAGAACAGGATCTCGTTCCGATTGAGGAGCGACTGGAGGAATATGTATTTCTCTATGTCATCCTGTTTCCGTTCGTACATTTCGTAATTCCGGGTCCGCTGGGTCTCGATGTCGGAGACGCATGACCTGATGAGACCGTCAAGTCCCAGCGCAAGCCGTTCCTCCCCGGTATACGCCGTCCCCTTGTTCAGGAACGGGTCTGTGAGCAGCTGCCGACCGCGGAGGTACACTTCGAAGTACTCTTCCCCGGTCAGGGGGTCGATCTTAACAGAAAATGTCTTCATGAGCGCAGACTCCTGGCATTATCCTGAAGGGTGCCGCCGGCACAAAAAAATCCGGCCACTGTCGATGACAATGGCCGGATTGGAATGAACGTTAACACAAGATAACGCTCCCGCGTCCAACAATCAAGGAAACGCACCTAGTAACTCTGTGCCGAAACCGGTATGAGATCGTTTCAAACGGGGGCACCATGAGTGTTCACACATGCCGGCTCGTCGTCCGCGCGGCGCTTGCAATCTGCGCCGCGCTTGCCGCTCCGGCATACAACCCGGCACAGACGCCCGCACGGGAGATTCACCGCGCCCTTATCGCGTGGAGCGTCCGGGCAACCGGTGAGGACTCGCTCGATCAGCTCTCTCTCGAAGCAATCTGCGGATCGATGGGGCTCCAGCCGGAGCGGATCGCGGCGGAGGCTGCCGGGTGGGTAACGCCGGATTCCGACGCGCTTCTCGTCATTCCGCATGCATCCGCATTCCGCCTGAGCGACACCGGAGCCCGCGCTGTCGTCGCGGGGATCGAGCGGGGATGCGTGGTGCTCACAGACGGGGCGAGCCCGCTGACGCGGGCACTTGAGATACGCCACTCCGCTCCCGCGCTTGTCGCCGACGTCACCGACCGGACGAACCCGGAGATCCGGATTACGTGGCCGGGCCGCCAGAGCGCTCCATCGTTTGAGAAGTACCCGCAGGCCTCCTCCGAAATCGTCTACGCCGCGCG
>DATJPH010000708.1:0-4617 GCA_035506475.1 Bacteroidota bacterium
CCTGCGTGTGCAGGACCTCAACCTCGTGGAGAAAGCAGAACGTCCGGCAGGGCGCGAATTCCGTCACGAATTCGTTTTCCAGATTGAAGAGCCCCGTGTGCTGGCTCCCGAGGGCCGGGTTGTTGTAATCGACCATCACCGTGATCCTGTAATCATCGGTGGGGACCGCGACGATGTCGACTTTCTTCTCTTCGTTGTGGTAGTGGACCGTCTGGTCGATGATCAGGTAGTCCTTCGGCGCGTTCTGCTTCTCGAACCCGGCCCGCAGGAGGACGTCCACGTACGGCTTTGCGCTCCCGTCGCCGACCGGAGGCTCGTTGGCGTCAAGCTCGATAAGCACGTTGTCGACCTGGAGCCCCACGAGCGCCGCCATCACGTGCTCGACGGTGTGGATGCGGGCCTCGCCCACCTCGATCGTCGTCCCCCGCGAGATATCGACGACATGATCGACGTCCGCCGGCACCTCGGGAGATCCCCCCAGGTCAATCCGCCGGAACCGGATGCCGTAATTTTCCGGGGCCGGTTTGAACGTCATCGTGGAGATGCTCCCGGTGTGGAGACCGATGCCGCTGATCGAGACGGGTTGCTTTATCGTTCGCTGCTGGACGAGCATGGTGGCTCCGGACGTCTGTGGACCGATGGACTAGGTGTGGAGAGGAGACTTCAGTTTCTCAATTTCCGCGCGCAGGGCCTCCAGGGCGGATTTCAGCTCGCGGATCTCCGCCAGGGCATCCGGCAGCTGCCCCATCGCCCCCATGATGCGGGAGGCCTGGCGGAACGGGACCGCCGGGGTCCCCATATACGTCCCTCCGGGAACCGCGGCCGAGCGGTGGACCCCCGACTGGGCGCCCCATTTCGAATCGTCGGCGATCGCGAGGTGGCCCGTGAAACCGACCTGGCCTCCGATCATGTTCCGCTTCCCGATTTTCGTGCTCCCCGAGATTCCGGCCTGCGCGGCGATCACGGTGTTCTCGCCGATGACGACGTTGTGGGCCACCTGGATCAGGTTGTCGAGCTTTGCCCCCTTTTCGATCCGGGTCTCCCCCATCGTCGCCCGGTCCACGGTGCAGTTCGCCCCGATTTCCACGTCGTCGCCCACCGCCACGATGCCGAGCTGGGGGATCTTCTCGTACGATCCGTCCGGCAGCGGCGCGAAGCCGAAGCCGTCGCTCCCGATGACGGTCCCCGAATGGATAATGACACGGTCGCCGATCCTGCACCCCTCGCGGACCGTCACGTTGGCGTAGAGGAGCGTCCGCGCGCCGATCGTGACGTCCCTCCCGATCACGGTCCCGTGCATGACGACCGCCCCGTCGCCGATCGAGCTCCTCTCCCCCACCACGACGTGGGCCCCGAGCCGGACCGCGTCGCCGAGCTTCACATCCTTTTCCACGACCGCCGTAGGGTGGATGCCCGGCGGCAGGGGATCTTCCGGGGGGTTGAACAGGAGGAGAACCTTCAGGAAAGAGGCGTAAGGGTCGTCCACGCGGAGGAGGACCGGCCGCGCCGCGCCGGTCCGTCCGGGAGCCTCCACAGTCCTGCCGATGATCACGGCGGAGGCCTGCGTCGTCTCGAGGTACTTCTGGTATTTGGGATTGGCCAGGAAACTGATGTCGCCCGCCCCGGCCTCCTCAATCTTGGCCACCCGCCCGATCACTGCCGCGGCATCCCCCTCGACGGCGGCGCCGAGCCTTGCCGCGATGTCACGAACGGTCATCATGGGCAGTGTGACGGGTTATTTCCCGAACGTCTGCATGCGCTGCAGGACCATCTGGGTGAGGTCGTACTTGTCGTTGGCATACAGGACGAGAATTTCGCCGCTCCTGTCGAAGATGTAGTCGTACCCCTCGTCCTTGGCAACCTGTTCGAGGACGTGGAACATCTTGTTCTGGATCGGTTTCATGATCTCGTTCTGCTTCTGGAACAGCTCGCCGTTCTGGCCGAACTTCTTGTTGCGGAAGTCCGTGATGCTCTGGTCGAGCTCGCGGAGCTCGCGCTCCTGGTCCGCCCGGACCTGCTCGGTCAGGATCAGTTTCCGCTTGTCGAAATCATCGTACTTCTTCTTCCAGTCGGCCTGCATCTTCTGCAGGTCGGCCTCCCAGCCCGCCACGAGCGCATCGATGGATTTCTGGGCGTCGATCGCCTCCGGGAGGGTCTGCATGATCGTCTCGGAATTGATGTGGCCGATCTTCATCTGCGCCGCGGCCCCCGCGCACGCGAGCGCGAGGAGAACGGCAACCGCATAGCGTTTCATTCCTTCGCCTCCCCTTGTGACTAGCCGCGGCGCAGCTTGTCGATCACCTTGAACGTGATATCGTCCTTCGGGTCGCCGTACAGAAGGATCTGGATCTGCTCGGTCTTATCGAAGACGAAATTGTATTTCAGCTCCCTCGCCACCGCGGTGATCGCCGTCTTGATCCGTTCGCGGATCGGGTTGATGATCGTTTCGGATTGCCGCGCCAGCAGGCCGTCCTGTCCGAAACGGGTCACCTGGTATTCCTGGACCGCGCGCTCCTGCTCGAGCAGCTTCTGCTGTTCGCTCTTCTTCGTCGCGTCGTTGTACAGCGCCTCTTTCTTCTGGTACTCGGCGTACTTGTCCTGCAGGTCTTTCTTCATCGTTTCGAGCGAATCCTGCATCGGCTTGCCGATGCCGTCGATCCGCTTCTGGGCGTTCTGCGCCTCGGGGAGCTCCTGGAAGATTTTCGATGAATTCACGAACGCGATGCGCTGCTGTGCGCACGCCGTGGAAGCGACGAATGCCGCGCCGATGAAAAGGACAGAAAGTGTTTTCACGAGAGCCTCAATGTGGATTTGGGAGTTGGTTGATCAGGGTGCTGTGCTACACTCGCAACGCCGCCGTCAGAAGCCACGGCCGAACTGGAAATGGAAATGCCAGCCGGAAGGATTGTTCGTTCCGGGGACGACACTGTCAAACCCGTAGCCGTAGTCAAACCCGAGGAGCCCGATCGGCTGGATCTGGATGCGGGCGCCGAAGCCGGCCGAGCGTTTCAGGTCGAAGAAATTCGCCTCCGAGAGGGTCGGATAGACGTTCCCGCCCTCGGCGAACAGGAGGAAATAGATCGGGATGGGGTTGATCGCCGCCGCAAACCTCAGCTCGAGCGTCTGTTTTGTCATCACGTTGCCGTACGCCACCGTCCCCAGGTCGTTCCGGACGCCGATGGACTGATCGTCGTACCCCCGGAGCGGGGTCGTGGCCACGTACCCGAGTCCCGTCCCCCCCATGATGAACTGATCGATCGGGTTGATGAGCGAAGAGCCGATCGGCGAGAGGTAGCCGTACATGGAGCTCCAGTAGAGCGCAACGCGCGAGCTGTTAAACATCGGGATGTACCATTCCGACGAGAAGATCCACTTCGTGAAATTGACGTTCCCGGGGAGCAGGCCTCCCGACATCTCGATGGAAAGCGAGACGTTCGAGCCGTAGGTCGGGAAGATCGGGTTGTCGATGCTGTTGCGCGTGATGATCTGCGTGAGGCTCACCTGCCTGGAGACTCCCTCCCTGTAGATCCCTTCGCCCGCACGCACGTTGTTGAACTGGCCGTTCAGTATCCAGTCGCCGCGGAAGAAGTCGTCGGGCCACTTGAAGCGCCGCCCGATCCGGATCGAGGCGCCCGTCTGCTGCAGGTCGAACCCGTAGATCTGGCGGGTGTCGAAGAGCGTCACCCCGAGCAGCGTCGGCTGACCCCAGAGCCAGGGCTCCGTGAACCCGAGGCTGAACGTCCTGAAGCGCGAACCCTCGCCGAACTGCCATTCAAAATTCAGGATCTGCCCTGCGCCGCCGGTGAGCGGCTCGCTTATCGAAAAGTTGTTGATTGTGAAGCCCAGGGCCCCGGTGACGCCGAAGGCGCCGCTGTACCCGACCGAGGCGTTGATGTTGTCGCTCGACTTCTCTTCGACCTCGTACACGAGATCGACAGTCTTGTCGTCCACGAGGTTGTAGTCGGGCTTGATCTTCTCGGGGTTGAAATAGTTCAGGACGGAAAGCTGGCGGATGCTCCTCATGATCGCCGCCCTGCTGAAGTAGTCCCCGGGGCGCGTGTAGAGCTCGCGCCGGATCACCTTTTCCTGCGTCTTTGTGTTCCCGCGGATACTCACGTGTCCGATCTTGAACTGGTTCATCTCGTACACGTTGATCGTGATATCGACGGAATCCTCGCCCACGCGGGTCTCGGTCGGTTCAAGGTTCACCCTGAGGTACCCGTTGTCGAGGTAGAGCGACGCGACGTCGTTCTGGTTTTCGTTGCCGCGCAGGTTGTGGTCGAACTTCTCCTGGTTGTAGATCTCCCCGGGGAGCATCCCCAGCCTCTGGTTGAGCTCGTCCGCCGAATACACGGTGTTCCCCTGCCAGGTGATGCGGCGGATCTTGTACTGCGCGCCCTCCTTGACATGGATGAGGATATCCATGTCCTCCTTGGAGGCGGAATACCAGATCGAATCTCCGAGGATCTGCGCGTCCCGGTACCCGTTCTTCTGGTAGAATTCCAGTATCTTCTTCTTGTCCTCGACGTATTTCTTCCTGTCGAACTTGGCCGACGACCAGAATTTCCACCAGTGTTTCTCGGCAGTCTCGTCCATCGCCCCGCGCAGATCCCCGTC
>DATJPH010000709.1:0-4456 GCA_035506475.1 Bacteroidota bacterium
CCTCTCCTGGTACGCTCTTTCCTGTTCGATTTCCTCCTTCGTCAACTGCTGGGCGGACGCTGCGGCCGTCACAAGCATCAGCAGGGCAACACATGCGGCGTGGTTCACTTTCCGGACCTCCGTGGAATGTCGGTTGTTCTCCATATGGAACAGCCTCTCCGTCGTACAGGCGAGAGGCTGCGATGTGAGGAGCGTGGATATAATGTAACGCGGAATCAGAAGAGAATCAATCGCGGCGCATGGCTCAGTCATCCTTCCGGTAGGCGATACGCGAGATCGTCACGAAGAGGACGGGGACCGCAAATATCGCGAGCATGGTCGCCGAGAGCATCCCCCCGAGCACGGTCCACCCGATCGTCGAGCGGGCCTGCGCTCCCGCCCCCGTGGCAAAGGCAAGGGGAGAGACGCCGAAGATAAACGCGAGCGACGTCATGAGGATGGGCCGGAGACGGAGGGTGACCGCTTCGAGCGTCGAGGCGAGGATCGACACGCCCCTGTCCACGCGCACCTTTGCGAACTCCACGATCAGGATCGCGTTCTTCGCAGCAAGCCCGATGAGCGCAACGAGCCCGATCTGCGCGTAGACGTTGTCGCTGAGGCTGGGAATGAGCGTCAGGGTCAGGATGGCGCCGAACGCGCCGAGGGGGACGGCCAGGAGGACGGCGAACGGGACGGACCAGCTCTCGTACAGCGCGGTCAGGAACAGGAACACGAAGACGATCGAAAGCGTGAATATGATCGCCGTGCTGCTCCCCGCATTGATCTCCTCGCGCGAGAGCCCGGAGAATTCGTACCCGTAGCCGGCGGGGAGGACCTGTGCGGCGACGCTGCGAAGCGCCTCGATGGCCTGGCCGCTCGAGTACCCGGGGGCGGCCGAGCCGTTGATCTCCGCGGTGCGGAAGAGATTGAAATGAGAGATCAGGGGGGCGTTTTCCACGACCTTCGTCCGGATGAGCGTGCTCAGCGGGATCATGTCGCCCCGGCCGTTCCGGACGTAGTATTTCGACAGGTTATCGATGTCCGCCCTGTACTCCGTGTCGGCCTGGGCCACCACGTGGAAATTCCGGCCGTAGATCGTGAAGTCGTTCACGTAGCGGCTCCCGAGATACGTCTGGAGCGTGCCGAAGACGTCGGCAATCGAGATCCCGAGCTTCTTGCATTCCTCCCTGTCCACGTCCACCTCGTAGCCCGGCGTCCGCGCCGTGAAAAACGAAAAGACGCGCGCCAGTTCCGGCCTCCTGTTCGCCTCCGCGACGAACGAGCGGACGACGTTCTCAAACTGCTTGATGTCGTCGGTGCTCTCATGCTGCTCCAGCTCGAACGAGAATCCGCCGGTCTGTCCGAGCCCGGGGATTGCGGGGGGGGAGATGACGACGACGTTCGCATCCCGGATCGTGCTGAACTTTTTCTGGAGTGACGCCATCAGGCCGGTGAGCTGGAGCGACCTGTCGGTCCTCTCGTCCCAGGGCTTGAGCTGGACGAACACCGTGCCGCTGTTTGATTTCGTGGCGAACGTCACGACGTTCAGCCCGCCGAGCGCGGCAAAATGCGCCACGCCGGGGGTCTGCTCGAGGATGTCCATCATTGTCGTGAGAACCTCCAGGCTCCTCCCGGTGGAGGAGGATTCGGGGAGCTCGAAGGTGATGTAAATGCGCCCTTCGTCCTCCGTCGGGATGAACCCCGTCGCCTTGTTCCTGAACATGAACGCCGTCGCCGCATAGAGGCAGACGAGAAGAATGATGGCGTACCGGGACCACCGGATGCACTGCCTGACCCACGCGGCGTACGTCCCCGTCGTCCGTTCGAGCCAGTCGTTGAACCGGACGAAGAATTTGTTGATCCCCTTCGCTTCCTTCCCGGTGACCGACTTCTTCAGGAAGAGCGAGCACAATGCGGGCGTCAGCGACAGGGCGACGAACGCGGAGATGAGGACCGAGATCGCGATCGTGATGGCGAACTGCTGGTAGAGCTTCCCGACGATTCCGGGGATGAACCCGACGGGGATGAACACCGCGGAAAGGATCAGGGCGATCGCCACGACGGGGCCCGAGATGTCGGCCATCGCCTTCCGCGCGGCCTCCGGGGCGGTCAGTCCCTCCCTGTCGATGTAGTGCTGGACCGCCTCCACGACGATGATGGCGTCGTCAACGACGATGCCGATGGCGAGCACGAACCCGAACATCGTCAGCGTGTTGATCGTGAAGCCAAGGGGGAGGAAGAGCGCAAACGTGCCGATGATGGAGACGGGGATCGCCAGCACGGGAATCAGCGTCGCCCGCCAGCTCTGGAGGAACAGGAACACGACGAGCACGACAAGGCCCAGCGCCTCCACGAGCGTCAGGACGACCTCGCTGATCGACACCTTCACGACGGAGACCGACTCGAACGGGACGACGTAATCGACGTCCTTGGGGAACCCCTGTTTCAGCCTGTCCATCGTTTTGTAGATCCCGTTCGCAACGTCGAGCGCGTTGCTCCCCGGCGCCTGGTAGACAAGCAGGTACGAGGCGCGCTTGCCGTCGACGAACGAGTTGCTCGCGTAGGCGAATTTGCCGAGCTGCACCCGGGCGACGTCCTTGAGGTGGACGGCGGAGCCCTCGCGGGGATTGGACCGGACGATGATTTCCCGGAACTGATCCTCGGTGCTCAGCCGGCTGTTCGTGAAGACCGTGTACTCGAACGTCTGCGAGGAAAACTGCGGCGGCGCCCCGACGGAGCCGGCGGCGATCTGGAGGTTCTGTTCCGCTAGCGCGTTCACGACGTCGGTCGTCGTGAGCCCGAGCTGGGCCATCTTGTCGGGCTCCAGCCAGATGCGCATGCTGAAATCGTCGGCGCGCGTGAAGACATCCCCGACGCCGCTCACGCGCAGGAGCGCATCGCGGACGAAGATGTTCGTGTAATTGTCGAGGAACGGAACGCCGTGCGTCCCGCCAGGCGAAAAGATGGCGACAAGGAGGAGGATGCTCGGGTTCCGTTTCCTTGTCGTCAGACCGAGGCGCTTCACGTCGTCCGGAAGCTGGGGCGTGGCGATCCCGACCCTGTTCTGGATGTCGAGGGCGGCGATATCCGGGTTCGTGCCGACGTTCAGCGTGACGTTGATCGTCGTCCGGCCGTCATTCGTGCTGTTCCCCACCATGTACGCCATCCCCGGGGTCCCGTTGACCTGGGACTCGATCGGGGTGGTGACCGTCTGTTCGACCGTCTGGGCGTCCGCCCCGTTGAACACCCCGGTGATCTGCACCGTCGGCGGCGTGATGTCGGGATACTGGCTTACCGGCAGATTGTAAATCGCCATGAGCCCGACGAGGACGATGACGATCGAGATGACGATCGCCGTCACCGGGCGGTTGAGAAACGTGTTTGCAATCATGGGGTTATTTCGCGGACACGGTTTCCGTGGAAGGCTTCGCCTGCGGCCCGACCACGGCAACGACGGCGTTGTCTCTCAATTTCTGCACCCCGTCGATCACGATCTGGTCTCCCGGCGCAAGCCCGCTCCGCGCGACGACCATGTCGTTGATCCTCGGTCCGAGATCGATCCTCCGCTGCGTGACCTTCTCCCCGTTGAGCGCAAAGACGAAGTACTCCCCCATCTGTTCGACGACCGCCTTGAACGGGAACAACACCGTGTGTGCGCCGCTCGTGTTTCGCACGCGCAGGTCGCACGTGAGCCCCGCCTTCAGCACGCCGCGGGGATTCGGGAAGACCACGCGCACCCGTATGGTGCCCGTCTGCGGATCCACCGCCCTGTCAAGGACGCTCAGGCGCCCGGGAGAGGGGTAGATGGACCCGTCCGGCATGACGATCGTGAACGTCGAGTCTCCCGCGCCGGGTTTCTTCTCGAGCATCGCGGCAAACCGGGGGATCTGTTTCTGGTCGACGGCGCAGTCAACGGCCATCGGGTCGTCGGAAGACACCGTGTTCAGCAGCGTCTGTCCGGCGTTCACGGCCGAACCCACCTTCACCTGGGAGAAGGAGATCGTACCGTCGAAGGGCGCCTCGATCACCGAGTAGCGGAGGTCCGTCTGTACGTTCTTCACGTTTGCCTCCAGGGCGGCGACCTGGGTTTTCGCGGACTCGAGGTCGGCAACCGCGTGTTCGAGCGTCTGCCGCGCGATCGCATCGTTCTTCGCGAGCTCGTTGTACCTGTCGACGTCCTGCTGCAGCTTGGCGAGGTTCGAACGGGCGCTGCTCAGGTTGGCCACCGCCTGATCGTACGCGGCCTGATAATGCTGCTGGTCGATCGCGTAGAGCTTCATCCCCCTTGTGACGTGCTGCCCGTCCTTGAAATATATCCCCACGATATAGCCGGAGACCTCCGGCCGGAGCTCGACCTGGTTCAGCGCCGTGACCGTGGCAGGAACCTGGTCATAATATGACGCCCTCCCCGTGTCGATCTGGTACACGGCGACAGGAATGCCGGGGGGCGGCTTCTGCTCCGCACCTGAGCGCCCGC
>DATJPH010000710.1:0-2577 GCA_035506475.1 Bacteroidota bacterium
CCGATGATCGTGCCGGCGTTCGAAGGACTGAACGTGAGGGAGTGGACGGCCCACGTGTTGCCCAGAGGGCGGGATTGAGCCCAGGTCCGCCCGCGGTCGGTCGACACGAACAATCCCTGATCGCCGGCCATGAACACGCGCGTTGTGATTGAGGGATGTGCTTCAAAGAGGTAGGGTGAGATCTCCAGCGAGCGCGGTGCGGCCTGCCACGACCCGCCGTTGTCGCTCGAACGGAATACCCCTCCCGGGGTCGTGGCGTACAGGAGGCCCCGCACGGTCGGATCGACGGAGATCGAGCGGATGTCCCCCCCCGTGATCCCGGGTCCTGCGTCAGACCAGCCGGCACGGTCCCCAGGCGCGTACGCCATGCACACGTTCCCCGTGGCGGCAAAGACGTGCTCCCCCTGTGCGTCGGCCGAGATGACGCTGACCGTCGAGCCCGCGAGTTTCATATCCGCGGCGCGCCACGACGCGCCGTTGTCGTCGGAGGCACGGAGCCCCATGCCGTTCCCGTATGCGAAAATCGTCGAGCGGGACCCCGCACCGGCGGCGACCGCGCGCGTCGCGATCCCCGGGAGTTCCCCCGCGGGCGGACTCCACCGCGAACCGAAATCCGTTGAAACGAGGATCCCCCGCTCCGTTCCCGCGATGACTTCTTCGGGTGTAGCTTTCACTGCGGCGAGCGAGAGTATGCCGTCGAACTCCTTCCCCGTGCGCGAGGGGCTCCACGATTCGCCGCCGTTTGTCGTCCGCATGATGCTCCCGGAGGTCGTCCCGTAGAGGAGCGTGCTGTGCCCTTCCCTCTTGATGACAAGACGGGTGGCCCTGGATCCCGATCCGGACATCTCCGGCGTGAGACCCTTCCAGTCCGCCCCGCCGTTCGTCGTGCGGACGATGCCGTAGGGCGCCAGCGCCGCGAAGACCATGTCAGGTTTCGAAAGATCGATCCCGATATCGTAAACGTCCGCCCCCCCCAGTGCGAGATCCGCCGACGCGTTGATCTCGCTCCATGTCGTGCCGCCGTCCGTCGATTTGTAGAGACCTTTCCCCTCGGTCCCCGCGTAGATGACCGCCGGGGACCAGGGGTCGATCGCAACGACGCGCACACCGGTTCCCCCGGGGCCCACCGCAAGCGGAGTCCACGACCTCCCCCTGTCGGGGGAGAGAAAGGCCCCGGCGTCGGTCGCTGCGATGAGGCGGTCGGAGTTCTCGGGGTCCTGGACGAGCCGGTGCACTTCGGGGCCTCCGGGGATCCGGGCCGCGCGGCCCCACGATCTGCCGTCCGATGTCGACACGGCGATTTCCCCCCCCGCAAGCGCCGCGTAGAGCGTCCCCTCGATCCTGTTATCGGGGAGGACCGCGCTGATGTTCTGCGCGATGGGGCCCCCGGTCTCCTCCCAGAGCTGCGAAGACGGGCCGGAACCGGTGCAGCCTGCGGCAAGGCCCAGGGACAGGAGCAGCGGTGTGAACGACGGTCTTGTCATAGCTTCCCGTTGCGATCGTTGGCCATACGGGATCTCAGTTTTCTGTAATCGATCTCCCGTTTCTCGTTGAACGCGCGGATCCCCTCCGTGATCTCCGGGGCGCCGGTGTGGACCGTGAGCCAGTCCCGTGCATGACCGATGGTCATCGACCAGGAAAAGTCACGCCAGAAATTGAGCTGCTGCTTTGTGTACCGCGTGCACTCAGGGAGCTTGTCGATGAGCTTTTCGGCCATGGCGTCGACCGCCCTGTCGAGCCGCCGGCGGGGGACGACCTGATTGACGAGACCCCAGGCAAGCGCTTTGCGCGCCGTGATCGGTTCGTTCAGCAGGAGGATCTCCCTTGCCCTCCGGTCCCCGACGATCAGGGGGAGCCACTGGGTTGCACCCGCCGCGGGGACGCTCCCCCGTGAAGTGCCGGCATGACGTATGACGACGTCATCGGCCGCAACCGAGAGGTCGCACGACATCTGGAGTTCATTGCCTCCCCCGACGACCATGCCGTTGAGCCGCGCGATCGTCGGCTTGCCGAGGTTGCGCAGCCGGTCGAACGTTTCGACGAAGACCCCCATCCATTTGTAGAAATCGTGCGGCCTGGGGAGAAATTCCCTGTTCCATTCCTTCATGTCGGCGCCGGTGCAGAACGCCTTGTTCCCCGCCCCCGTGATGACAAGGACGGCGACCCTGTCGTCCCACGCCGCGTCCTCGAACGCCGCGCCGAGCTCGCGGAGCGTCTCAAGGTCGAGGCAGTTGTAGAGGGCGGGGCGGTTGATCGTGACAGTCGCTTTCCATCCTCCCTTTGCGTAGATGATGTTCCTGAATCTGAACGCCGAGGGGGGTTTTCCGCTGTATGCGCTCATCAGTACGCCCGGTCAGTGTGTGTGAAGGATTCAGTCGGCTTCGCCGTGAAAGACGGTGATGACGTCGGCGGCGAAGCTCATGATATCCCGCGTCACCGCCTTCCCTTCGGCGGAGGCAAGCGCCGCGTCCATTGCATCCCGCGAGTCGAAGTACATCTCTGCCACAAGATGGAACTTCGCCTCCCCGATCGGGGCTCCCGTCACGCGCGTGACCTCGAGTTTCTTCAGCCCGGGGA
>DATJPH010000711.1:0-9162 GCA_035506475.1 Bacteroidota bacterium
TCCGCGCGCGTGTACCCGAAGAGAATCTCAGTCTGTGTATTGACAAGGACGATCCTCCCGGATCGTTCAACCACCACGATAGCGTTTGGCGCGGATTCTATGATTCTGCGAAACAGTGATTCTTCGACGTTCGAGGCGGAGACTTCGGAATCTGGCATTCCGGTCACCTTTCCCTGGTGGGGCTGCGTTCTGTCGGATGACTAGGGTAGACCTTAAATACCGGTGATTCGAGAGGGGCGAATAGGGGGGAGAGGGGTTTGCAGTTTTCCGTGCTGACGGTACTCGGACGGAACCGGGGAGGCGTCCACCTATCCTCTGCACAGTGCTCCTTCACTGGATGAAAAATACAGAAAAACCCTGCGTATGTCAAGCATTTTCTGCGAGACTCTCCGCATCCCGGTGACCTACCGCTTTGCCAACGGGCTCCGGTTGAATTCATAAGCCCTTGCTCGGACATGTGCACCGGCTGTTGACGCTTCAGCCGGTGGGCGCAAGGTCTACGGATTCAGTTCATGGATCCACGCTTGGATCCTTTCCTTGATTTGGTCACGCACTGATATGGTTCTGGCGAGTCTCTCCTCGAATGCGCCTGTAAAGGTAGCAGGATCGTCAAAACTCCAGTGGAGACGTTTCGTAACGCCGGGGAAAATGGGGCAGCGCTCACCGCTGGCTTCATCGCACACGGTTATGACATAGTTGTAGATCCCTCCTTTTCTCCAGAGATCAAAGACGTCCCGTGTGTCTTTGTGCGAAATATCGATATCCATCTGTTTCATGGCGGCAATGGCGAGCGGGTTCAGCTTCCCTGGTTCGATCCCCGCGCTCTCTGCCTGAAAGCGATCCCCATCCATCCTATTCAGAAGGGCTTCAGCCATCTGGCTTCTCGCACTGTTTTGAACGCAGACAAAGAGGACCTTCGTTTTTTCCATGGTTCACCTCCCCGATTGTTTTGTTAGTTCGTCATATAACGAAGTGACAGCAGAAAAAAATTACATGCCACAGATCGAGTTGCGATCGACCTTCTGCAGCTTCTTCCTGTCCAGCGACACCTGTTCGTCATCGGAAAATGAATTCTTGACCAGGGCAAGTTGTGATCGGACAAAGCCGTTGTCGGATCGATCATTCAGCCGGTAGTTGACCCATTTTCCATCCTTCCGATCCATGATGAGGTCCGCATCACGCAGTATCGACAGATGCTTTGACACGGTAGAGTTCGAGAGATTGAGAACCTCTCTTACCTCACAGACGCAGAGCTCCCTGACTTCGAGCATTTTGACGATACGGATACGGTTCGAATCCCCCAGAGCCTTGAAGACCTTGACGGTGTCGCGTTTCATGGAATTCTCATTTCGCTATACAGCGAAATATACTCCCCGGCGACCTCAATCGCAAGTGCTCCGCATTGCTCGATCTCAGGCTCATTTCACGGGATGCTGAGTCAGCCGGGATGGCTGCCGATCACAACGTGAACATGGGTTTACTGATTGTCTCGCCCTGCCTTGCAGAAGCCGAAATAACACACTCTTAACATTGCCGTTACCTGCTCGTCACATGACATGGGTACATTTGCCGGAAGTGCGCGGCGGGTATCTTCCGTGGGAAAAATCCACGGAGACAGCCTGATCCGCATAACGGAGTCCATGGAAAGGGCGTCTCATTGACTAAAAATGAAATCCTCCAAGCTACCCATGCGAATTTCTATGAGTTTATGCGGGTCTGGCGGGAGTACAAGAAGGACCGGGGATTGGGAGCTCTTGTGTTCTCGTCGGATGAGGTGTCATGTGAAGAAGATGAGATCCAATGTGAATTCTGGACATTGGGTGAGCTTCGCGGGTACATGCGGAGAATGCAATGCTGTGACGAAGTGTTCTACAAGTGGCTGAGGGCTGCGGAGAAGGAGGGGGGATACCCGGTCGTCATTTTCTCGCCGAGCAGTCAGCCGGAGATGGAACAGCTGCACTTTTCCTGCGTGAGCAAGACACAGGTGAAATAGACTCGCACACGCTTCAATCCGGTTGCATCCATCCCACCTTCACAGTACATTGAACCTGCCTCTTTCGAAAATCCGGAGAGATTCCGTGGAACAGGGCATACTCATCCCAACAGAACGATTGCGAATACCAGACCTTGAGAGGTTCCGAAACGCACCGTTCGAAAAAATGATAAAATTTGCCGTGGATGTGCGTCTCAAAAAGATCGCCCTGGGAGGCGAGATGCATGCGGACGCCGAAGAAGAACTCCTCCGCGGAGGGTCTGACCAGGCCGATATCTGGGGGGGGAACCTCTGGCCCTGGGAGCAGCCGCCCAGGATCGAGTACATCTCGCTCATCAACATTCGTCCTGCAGTCGACAACCGTGCCATGGAAATACGGCTCGACCATATTCGCGAGGCAGTCGGAAAC
Organism: Bacteroidota bacterium; assembly: GCA_035506475.1. Classification (GTDB taxonomy): domain Bacteria; phylum Bacteroidota; class Ignavibacteria; order UBA10030; family UBA6906; genus Fen-1273. Next base: position 2,403 of record DATJPH010000711.1, read on the forward strand.
ATCGTCTACGAATGGGTGGACTTGCAGTGACCGTCTGGCACAAATCGATGGATTCCGGGAAATGGGGACGCTATCCGCTGGAGAGGCAGATCCTCATGATCGGGAGCGAGTTCGCACGTGCGAAAAATCTGCAGCGTGACAACTTCCATGGTGAGGTGATCCAGTGCTACGAGCGTGCATTTGAGCTCCTTGACCTGTGTATCATGGATCCTAAGTGGCGGCCCAGGTTGAAGGAACTCGTTCGATTCAGGGAGATGCTCGGCGAGCTCTACCTCCATGTGTCGAAGGACGATCCTCTCTTTATGATGATGTACCGGACACTGATGAACTGGAGCGGGAGTACGTCACGCGTGGAGCTCTGAACGCTCGCCGCTTCGGGGCTTCTTGCATTCTTTGAACTGATTTTGTAGATTCACGATAGGTTTTCTGATTCATCAGAGGGTCCCTTGTCCTTGACGGATGGGAGGCCCTTTGCGGTTTTTGTTGACTCGCCGCAACTCACACTCAATGAAGGGCATGCATGGAAAGGACGCACGGGGGAAGACCGGCGGGACTCTATGTGCTTCTCCTTTTCATCGCGCTCCTGGCAATCGGCGCCTGCGGGGGAGGGATAGCGCTGCTTGCTGACACGTCCGGGGGCGTCATCGGGATGCCTCTGAGTCTGCTTGCAGGGACTCCGTTTCACGATTCTCTTATCCCGGGCCTCACACTCCTGATCATGCCGGGACTCATTCCGGCGTTTCTCGTCTACCCGCTTGTCCGCAGGCCAGTCTGGCGCTGGGCCGGTGCGCTCAACATTTACAATGACAGGCACGGGTCCTGGACATATTCGCTCTACTCAGGCGTCACCCTCTCTCTCTGGATCACCATGCAGGTCATGTTCGTCGGCTACATACACCCGCTCCAGACGATCTGCGGCGCATGGGCTGTGGCGATCATCGTCTGTGCGCTCCTCCCGTCCGTCATGGACTACTACTGCGAGCCCGCGCGATGAGTGTGACCCCCCGCGTGCTTGTTCTCGCGCTCCTTTCTACGGCGGCGTACGGCCAGTCTCCTCCCGAAGATCCTGCGGCCCCCGGCGCGCCGGGGAAGGGCCATGTTGTCGTCCTCCCGGCGCTCGGGTACATGCCCGAAACCCGCTTCATCGGGGGTGTGATCGGCGGGTATTTCTGGCAGTCTCATGACTCGCTCAGGAAATCCTCGGTCACTGCGCAGGCTCTCTATTCCCAGAACGAGCAGTTGCAGACAGGGGCCACGTTCGAGATATTTTCCGACAGCGCCCGGAACAGGCTCACCGGAGAATTGACCTACGCCTACTGGCCCGGCAAATTCTACGGCATCGGCAATAATACGCCGCCCGGTGCCGAGGAACCTTTTGCAGAGAAATATCTGAGCGCAAATTTCGGACTCTATTTCGGCCTCGCGCCGGGACTGTCCGCGGGACCCGAGTACGAGTTGCGCATTTCATCCGTCGTCCAGACGAGCATTGCGGGGGAGCTTGCCACGGGCCGCGTCGCCGGGGTGGAGAACTACATCGCATCCGGGGCCGGCATCGGCCTGGTGCTCGACACGAGAGACGATAACTTCATCCCGGCCCGGGGGCGCTACGTCTCACTTTCCGGCAGGTGGTATTCTCCGGCCCTCGGGGGCGGCTACGCGTTCGGGAAGTATACGCTGGATGGTCGCGAGTACCTCCCGCTTGGATCTGATCACATCGTCGCGTTGCAGGCGTATCTCTCCGCGGTCTCGGGCTCCTCGCCCTTTCAGATGCTCTCTCTTCTTGGCGGCGACGTGCGGGGGAGAGGGTACTACAGCGGCAGGTACCGCGACAATCTCCTCGTCAGTGCACAGGCTGAGTACAGAAGCCCTCTCCTCTTCCGGCTGGGGCTCGTTCTGTTTGGAGGGATCACGCAGGTATCGGGGGATTTTGCGGGCCTCGCACTCCGCGGGATTCATCCGTTTGCAGGATTCGGCGTGAGGTTCCGTCTCCTGAACGACACGCGCGTTAATCTGCGGCTCGACTGGGGTTACGGCGACACCTCCAGCGGAAGCTATGTCGGTGTGAACGAGGCCTATTGAATTGCGTCTTTTCCCTTTATTCCATAGATTGTAGTAGATTTTCACGTTCATTGAAGGCCCTCTTCTCCTTCCGGGAAAGAGGCCTTTTTGTTTTGTGGATCCTCCTGTAAGGAGATCTCACGATGAATCCCTGTGTGAGGAAGCGTATCCGGATACTTCTGTTCATCATCTGGACAATCCTCTCCATGGTTCCGGAGGGGTGGGTACAATCCGGATTCTAGAATCCAGAAAAGGCGCAACGTGGTATTGAGTGTCGAAGGACACCGTGCGATCGCTGTGGCGCTCGCGGCCGGGTCAATGTTCCTCTCCTCCTGCGGATCGAAAATGAACGACGCTCCGCGCAAGGCTCCCGCCGCGGCCGATCCGATGTCCGTCATGGGCGTCGTCGTCACGCCCGGCCCGCTGGAAAATGTGGTCCGTTCCTCTGGCACAGTGTTGGCCTCCGAGTCCGTGGACCTTGTGGCCGAGTCGGCGGGCCGGATCGAGAAGATCGCGTTTCGCGAAGGGGGGCACGTCAGGCGCGGCGATCTCCTTGTCAGGATCAATGACGACGATCTCCAGGCCCAGCTCAGGAAGACGTCCCTCCAGATACAGCTTGCCTCCGACCAGGAAGACCGCCAGAGACAGCTCTTCGAGAAGAGCGCGGTCAGCCGCGAGCAGTACGATATCGCCCTCAACGCGGTCAACACGCTCAAGGCGGACAGGGACAACCTCGTTTCCTCGATCCGGAAGAGAGAGATCCGAGCCCCGTTCGACGGGGTCGCCGGGCTCCGCTACGTGAGCGAGGGGGGATACGTCACGCAGTCGACGAGGATCGCCTCGGTCCAGAAACTGAACCCCCTGAAGGTGGATTTTGCGATACCGGAAAAATACGCCGGGCAGGTGGCCGTGGGGGACCAGGTCCAGTTCTCGAGCGATGAGTCCAAACTCCGTTTCACGGGGAAGCTCTACGCGATCGAGCCGAAGATCGACCCCCTGATGGGGACGCTCCAGCTCCGCGCGCTGTGCGATAACCGCGGGGAGAAGATATTCCCCGGGGCGTTCGTGCGGATCGATCTCCGGCTCCGGACGATCCAGGATGCGCTCGTCGTCCCCACGCAGGCGATCATCCCGGTGTTCAAGGGACAGACGGTCCTCCTGCGCCGCGGGGGGCTCGTCGTCTCCGTCCCCGTGAAGACCGGCATCCGGACCGCTACCGGGGTCCAGATCACCGAGGGGGTCTCCCCCGGCGACACGGTGATCACCACCGGCATCCTGCAGCTCCGCCCCGGCATGCCCGTGCAGGTTACCGTCCAGTGAGCCTTGCCTCCATAAGCATCAAGCGCCCCGTTCTGGCGATCGTCATGTCGCTGGGGATCGTCCTGTTCGGGGTCATCAGCCTGAAATTCCTCGGAGTCCGGGAATACCCCGCCATCGATCCCCCCATCATCAGCGTCCGGACGAGCTATGCCGGCGCCAATGCCGAAGTCGTCGAATCGCAGATCACGGAGCCGCTCGAGAAGGCCCTCAACGGCATCCCCGGAATCCGGAATATCTCCTCCTCCAGCAGCCAGGGGTTCAGCAGCATCACCGTGGAGTTCAACCTGGACGCCGATCTCGAGGCCGCCGCGAACGACGTCCGGGACAAGGTCTCCGGCGCGGTCCGCTCGCTCCCGCAGGACATCGATGCCCCGCCGGGGGTGACCAAGGCCGACGCCAACGCCGACGCCATCATCTCGCTCACGGTGCAGAGCGACACCAAGAACGCGATGGAGGTGAGCGACTACGCGGAGAACGTCGTTGCGCAGAACCTCCAGACGATCCCGGGCGTGAGCGCCACGCAGATCCAGGGGCAGAAACGCTACGCCATGCGTCTCTGGATGAACCCGGCCAAGCTGACGGCGTACAGGCTCACGCCCCTCGACGTGAGGAACGCGCTCGACCGGGAGAACGTCGACCTCCCCTCGGGGAAGATCTCCGGGAACCAGACCGAGCTTATCGTGAACACGAAGGGGAGGATGCGTACCCCGGAAGAGTTCAACAGCATGATCCTCAAGGCCGACGGCACGACAACCGTACGGTTCAGCGACGTCGGGTTTGCGGCGCTCGGCCCCGAGTACGAGGAGTCGATGCTCAAGCAGTCGGGGATCCCGATGATCGGCGTCTGGGTCGTCCCCCAGCCGGGGAGCAACTACGTCGACATCGCCGACGAATTCTACCGGCGGTTCGAGCAGATCAAGAAGGACCTTCCCCCGGGCTACAGGATCGACGTGGCGGTTGACAACACCCGGTTCATCAGGCAGTCGATCAAGGAGGTTGAGGAGACGATATTCATCGCGCTCCTCCTTGTCATCCTCATCATCTATCTCTTCTTCCGCGAGTGGATCATCGCGTTCCGCCCTTTGATCGACATCCCGGTCTCGCTCGTCGGCGCGTTCTTCATTATGTATGTGATGGGGTTCTCGATCAACATCCTCACGCTCCTGGCGATCGTGCTTGCCACGGGGCTCGTCGTGGACGACGGGATCGTCGTGACCGAGAACATATTCAAGAAGGTGGAACAGGGACTCACCCCCCTGGAGGCGGCGTTTGCGGGCTCGAAGGAGATCTTCTTCGCCGTGGTCTCCACGTCCATCACGCTTGCCGCCGTGTTCCTCCCGATCATATTCCTCCAGGGATTCGTCGGGAGGCTCTTCCGCGAGTTCGGCGTCATCATCGCCGGGGCCGTCCTGATCTCGGCGTTCGTCTCCCTGTCGCTGACGCCGATGCTGAACGCGCGCCTCATCCGGAAATCGCGCACGCACAGCCGGTTCTACCTTCTGACCGAGCCGTACTTCGAAAAACTGAACGCCCTCTATGAAGGCCTTCTCGCCCGGTTCATGCGCCACAGGTGGCTGGCCGGGGGGATCATCGCCGCCTCGGCGGTCCTCATCGTCCTGTTCGGCAGGTCGCTCCAGTCGGAGCTCGCGCCCCTGGACGACCGGAGTTACCTCCGCGTGAACGTGACGGCGCCCGAGGGGGCATCGTTTGAGTACACGGACGCGTTCATGGACCGGCTCTCGACGTTTGTCGGCGATTCGGTCCCCGAAAAGCGCGTCTGCCTGAGCGTCTCCGGGTTCGGGTCGACCGTGAACGGCGGCGGCATGAGGCTTCTCCTTGCGGAGCCGGAAGAGCGGCAGCGTTCCCAGCAGCAGATTGCGGACTATCTCGTGGCGAGCACCCGGCGCATGACCGATGCCCGTGTCTTCGTCAGCCAGGAGCAGACAATCTCGGCCAGCGGGGGAGGAGCGCGGAGCGGTCTTCCGGTCGCGTACGTCCTCCAGAACCAGAGCTTCGAAAAGATCAGGACGGCCCTCCCCCGGTTCATGGATGAGGTGAACAGGAGCCCCGTGTTCCAGACCCCGGACGTCAACCTGAAGTTCAACAAGCCGCAGATCGATCTCTCGATCGACAGGGACCGTGCCAGGAGCCTTGGCGTCTCGGTGATCGACATCGCCCAGACGCTGCAGCTCGCGCTGAGCGGGGGAAGGTTCTCCTATTTCGAGATGAACGGGTTCCAGTACCAGGTGATCGGGCAGGTGAACAGGGAGGACCGGGACGAGCCGCTGGACCTGAAGTCGCTCTGCGTCCGGAACAGCCGGGGCCAGCTCGTCCAGCTTGACAATCTTGTCGATATGAAGGAGACGAGCGCCCCTCCCCAGCTCTACCACTTCAACAGGTTCAAGGCGGCCACCGTCTCCGCCGGGCTCGCCCCGGGGCGGACTGTGGGGGACGGGATCGCCGAGATGGACAGGATCGCGAAGAATGTCCTCGACGATTCGTTTGCCACCACGCTTGCCGGGGCTTCGCGCGACTACGCCGAAAGCTCCTCGAACATCGTCTTCGCGTTCCTCCTCGCGCTTGTCCTCATCTACCTCGTCCTGGCCGCCCAGTTCGAGAGCTTCCGCGATCCGTTCACGATCATGCTCACCGTCCCCCTTGCGCTCGCCGGGGCGCTCCTGTCGCTCTGGCTGCTCGGCAAGACGCTGAACATATTCAGCGAGATCGGCATCATCATGCTGATCGGGCTCGTGACGAAGAACGGGATCCTCATCGTGGAATTTGCGAACCAGCAGAAGGAAAAGGGGGCCGCGCTCCTTGACGCGGTCCGGCATGCCGCCGCCTCGCGATTCCGTCCCATACTCATGACGAGCCTTGCCACGATGCTCGGGGCACTCCCGATCGCCCTGGCGCTCGGCGGGAGCGCGAAGAGCCGCGTGTCAATGGGCGTCGTGGTGATCGGCGGCCTCTTCTTCTCTCTCGTCCTCACGCTCTTCGTTATCCCCGCCATGTATACATTCTTCTCGAAGTCCCGGTCAAACGCGTAGCGCTGGAGAGATGCGTCGGCCGAGGTCTCGAAAACCGAAATGCCCCCGAGCACTAGATAGTCCTCGGAGGCATTCTTAGTCGAACCTGAGTCGTCCAGGCAACGCAGGTGCATAGAAAAGTGCAGCCGGGTGAGGTAAACCTCAACGGACCATTGAACAGTAGCCCTCCCAACCGCGTCTCCATAGTGCGAAAAACTTACCTGAGTGTCAACTTAAGGCAGTTTTCGAAGACAATACGTAATCTTCCTTTCACGGCCTCACTTCTTCTCCGTTGTGGCTCGGCAGATCCACCACGAGCTTCTGTTGCCCCTTGCACGAGTGCCGTCCGGTTTCTA
>DATJPH010000712.1:0-6747 GCA_035506475.1 Bacteroidota bacterium
AGTCCGTTGAGACGGTCTCCGGGTTGCAGTTGATCATGATCGTCCCGTACCCCTCCTCCTCGAGACCCATCACGCCGTGGACGCAGCAGTAGTCGAATTCAATTCCCTGCCCGATCCGGTTCGGCCCCCCGCCGAGTATGACCACCTGTTTCTTCTCCGAGCGCTTCGCCTCGTTTTCCCTTTCGTACGTCGAGTAGTAGTAAGGGGTGTCCGCGGCGAACTCGGCCGCGCACGTGTCGACGGTCTTGTACACCGGTGTGACTCCCAGCGATTTCCTGAGCGCGCGCACGGCCGCCTCGTTGCTCCCGGTCATGACCGCGATCTGGCGGTCAGAGAACCCGAACTGTTTTGCCTTCAGCATCCGGGCCGCGTCCGGGGTCCCCCCCTTCCGTATTTCTGATTCGAGGTCGAGGATCTGCCTGATGTTGTTCAGGAACCAGGGGTCGACGTAGGTCAGGTCATAGAGCTCTTCGATGGAATATCCGAGCTGGAGCGCATAGCGGAGGTTGAACACGCCGTCGGGATGCGGCCTGCTGAGCCTTTCCCGTATCGTGGCGCGCCAGACCGCCTTCTCGGCGGGGGTGAGCGATGCGGGGTCAAACTCGTCCTTCCCGTCCGCCCCGAGCCCCCCCCGCCCCTGTTCGAGCGAGCGGAGCGCCTTCTGGAGCGCTTCCTTGAACGTCCGGCCGAACGCCATCGCCTCGCCGACGGATTTCATCTGCACGCCGAGAGTCGTATCGACCCCTTTGAACTTCTCGAAATCCCACCGGGGGATTTTCACGACGCAGTAGTCGATTGTCGGCTCGAACGACGCGGGGGTCAGTTTCGTGATGTCATTGGGTATCTCGTCGAGCGTGTACCCGACCGCGAGCTTTGCCGCGATCTTGGCGATCGGGAACCCGGTCGCCTTGGAGGCGAGCGCGGAGGAACGGGAGACGCGCGGGTTCATTTCGATCACCAGGCAGCGGCCGGTCCGGGGGTCGACCGCGAACTGGATATTGGATCCGCCCGTCTCGACGCCGATCGCGCGGATGATGCGGATGGCATCGTCCCGCATCGCCTGGTATTCCTTGTCCGTCAGCGTCTGCGCGGGGGCGACCGTGACCGAATCTCCCGTGTGGATCCCCATCGGGTCGAAATTCTCTATCGAGCAGACGATAACCACGTTGTCCTTCACGTCCCGCATCACTTCCAGCTCGTATTCCTTCCACCCGATGACGGACTCCTCGAGGAGGACCTCGTGGATGGGGCTCGCCTCGAGCCCGTGCGCGAGGGCCTCTTCGAACTCGTCCGCCGTCCGGGCGATCCCCCCGCCGGAGCCGCCGAGCGTGAACGACGGGCGTATGATCACCGGGAAGCCGATCGAGCTCACGAGCGCACTCCCCTCCTCCAGCGTCCGGACGAACCCCCCCCGGGGGGTCTTCAGCCCCGCGCTGTCCATCGTCGCCTTGAACAGCTCCCTGTCTTCCGCCTTCCGGATCGCGTCGAGCTTCGCGCCGATAAGCTCCACCCCGTATTTCTCCAGGACGCCGTTCTCCGCCAGGGCGACGGCGATGTTCAGCGCGGTCTGCCCCCCCATCGTCGGGAGTATGGCGTCCGGGCGCTCGCGCTCGATGATCTTCTCGACGAAATACGGGGTGATGGGCTCGATGTATGTCCGGTCCGCAAGATCCGGATCGGTCATTATCGTGGCGGGGTTGCTGTTGATGAGAATGGTGCGGAAGCCTTCTTCGCGGAGGACTTTGCAGGCCTGGGTTCCGGAGTAATCGAATTCACAGGCCTGGCCGATCACGATCGGTCCGGAACCGATGATCAGAATGGAGTGTAGGTCGGTACGTTTCGGCAAGTAGAACGGATCTCTCTTTGGTCGGGATAAAATATACGAAGAATGGAGCTGGAAGGCAATCTTGACAGTTGGGGCGGTTTCGCGTATACTTTGCGTTCAAATGCAATCACGCGCCCGCAAATCCCCGGGGACGGCCGCCGCCGGGCTCCCCCTCTACTGCGACTACCATTGTCCCCACGCAGAGTTTCCCCCCGAGGACGCGACCGGGGCCTGCAGGAGGGAACAGGGGGTGTACTGCCGCCTGCTCCGGAGGTTCAACACGAAGAACAGCCGGTGCAAAGCGCGGCCGAAGATTACCCGCTGACCCCTAGCAGCAGCCGTACGTCGGCGGTATGAACTTCCCGTCCGAGGAGGAGACCACCTCGCCCCGAACGAGATACTCCCCCTTGACGAGCACCCTGTACCAGCGACGCGCCGCCTCGATCAGGATCACGACGGCGCACACCATGATCACCGCGGTCAGGACCGAATTGATGTACCCCTGGACCGCCGTCTGCGGGTTCGCCGTCATGGGCCAGAAATTATCGGTGATGTTCAGCCAGCAGGCACTCAGCGTGGTTGCGGCGACAAAGAGCATCGGCACGAGCGTGACCCACGCGTAGCGCTCTTTCCCCGCGTTGATGATCGCGCTCGTCGAAACGGCGAGCGCGACCGCCGCCAGGAGCTGGTTGGCGGTCCCGAACATCGGCCAGATTGTGCTGATGTTCCCCGTCCAGATGAAATAGCCCCACGCAAACACCACGACGGAGGTCGAGAGGATCGTCCCCGGGAGCCAGTCCGTCCGCTCCAGGGGCTTCCAGATCCTCCCGCCGAATTCCTGCAGGAGGAACCTCGCCACGCGCGTTCCCGCATCTATCGTCGTGAGGATGAACAGGGCCTCGAACATGATCGCAAAATGGTACCAGACGGACATCAGGGTCTTCATCCCCGGCATGGCGGTGAATATCTGCGCGAACCCCACGGCGAGCGAGACCGCGCCGCCGGTCCTGCCGACGACGTTCTCCCCCACCTCGCGTGAAAGCTCCGCCAGGTTGACGATCGAGAGCCCGTGCACCGGCGCGACCGCCGCGAATGTCTCGGGCGAAAGATTGATGGCGAAATAGTCCCCCATTTCAAGCGAACAGGCGGCGATCAGGGCGATGATCCCCACGACCCCCTCCATGAGCATTGCTCCGTACCCGATCATCCGCGCGTCGGACTCCTTGTTGATCATCTTCGGCGTGGTCCCGGAGGAGACGAGTGCGTGGAATCCCGAAATCGCTCCGCAGGCGATCGTCACGAAGAGGAACGGAAAGAGCTTCCCATGTATGATCGGCCCGCCCCCGGAGACAAACGCGGTCACCGCGGGCATCTTCAGGACGGGATTGACGATGATCACCCCCAGGATGAGCGCCCCGATCGTGCCGATCTTCATGTACGAACTGAGGTAATCGCGCGGTGCAAGAAGGAGCCAGACCGGGAGGACGGAGGCCAGGAACCCGTACACCCCCATGGCGATCGTGATCCCCTCGCGCGAGAGCGTGAAGTAGGGCGCAAGGAACGAGCCCGGGATCAGCGCGCCGACGACGACGCAGGCGATCACCCCGATGACGCCGATAATGCTCGCTTCGACGATCCTCCCCGGGCGAATCCTGTACATCCAGAGGCCGACAAACAGGGCGATCGGTATCGTCATGGCGATCGTGAATGTCCCCCAGGGGCTTTCGCGCAGCGCATTGACCACGGCAAGGCCGAGCCCCGCCAGGGCGATCACCACGATAATCAGTATGGCAACCGACCCGATGACGCCGGCAAGAGGGCTGATCTCGTTCCGCGCGATCTCCGCCAGGGATCTCCCCTTGCGCCTGATGGAGGCCACAAGCACGGTGAAGTCGTGCACGGCGCCGGCCAGGACGACCCCGACGACGAGCCAGAGCAGGCCCGGGAGAAAACCGAACTGGGCGGCGAGCACGGGGCCGATCAGCGGCCCGGCGCCTGAGATCGCGGCAAAGTGATGGCCGAAGAGGACCCACTTGTTCGTCGGGAGGAAGTTCTGCCCGTCGTTCAGCGCATGGGCGGGGGTCTCCCGCGAGTCATCCAGTGCGACGACTTTTGCGGCGATGAACGCGCTGTAATACCGGTACGCGATCGTCATGACGCAGAGGGAGCCGATGATCAGCGGAAGTGCATGCATGATGGAACTCCTCGTTCGGTGATTCGTTCAGAAGGCGTTCTGGAACAGTGTAATGACGGGAACCGGGAGGCCGCATCGGACCGTGACGACGTCGAACCTGCACGGCCGGCCGCCGATCCCCCGGAGGGCGCAGTAGGCGGAGGCGACCCTGCGGATCGTCTCCTGCTTGGCCGGCGTGACCGCCTCCTCGGGGAGCCCGTACGCATCGTTCGTCCTTGACTTCACCTCGCAGAAGACGAGGTCGGTTCCGTCGCGGGCGATGATGTCGATCTCACCGAGCCGCCTGAACCTGAAATTCCGTTCGATGATCCGGTATCCCCGGCCGGCAAGGTAGCGTGCGGCCATCTCCTCCCCCACAGTCCCCTCGCGCCGGAGGTTACGCCGTGATACGTAAGGGTGCGGCCCCGAGAAGCTCACCGGACCCCCCCGGCCGGCACGGAACCGCCGGAGAGCGAAACGTGAAACGAGCGCCGGTGAATCGGGCAGACCCCCAGGCGGCGCATCGCCTCGCGGTGCTCGAACGTTCCGTACCCCTTGTGCTGCGCGAACCCGTACCCGGGATACAGCCGGTCAAAATCCTCCATCATCCTGTCTCTGGTGACTTTCGCCACGATCGACGCTGCGGCGATCGAAAAGCAGCTTCCGTCCCCACCGACGACAGTCGTGTACGGGATTCCTGAAGAGGCCTCGCCCGGGCGGAACAGGTTCCCGTCGATGATGAGGTGACCGGGCCTGAGCCCGAGCGCCCCGACGGCCCTGTCCATTGCAAGGAACGCAGCGTTGAGTATGTTGATCTCGTCGATGACCGTGCTGTCGACCGATCCGACGGCGAAGGCGAGTGCACTCTGTGTGATACGATCCATGAGCCGCGCCCTTGCCAGGGGGGTGAGCTTCTTCGAATCGTCGACCCCGGGGATCACCGTGCCCGGTCCGAAAACGACGGCGGCGGCGACGACGGGGCCGGCAAGCGGTCCCCGCCCCGCCTCGTCGATCCCCGCGACGAGGAGTCCGCTCCGGCGGATCGATTCTTCGATCTCAGAAGTCATTGATGAGCCCGATGTGGATCTTTGCCGTACCGAAGGAGTCCCCCTGACCGAGCGCGAAGCTGACACCCATGTTGCCGAGCGGCGTATCCAGCCGGATCCCGATCCCGTAGCCGTATTTGAACGCGCGGGAGGCGGCCGTCCCGAACGCCGCGTCACCGGGACGGTTGTAGTACCCGGTGTCGAGGAAGCCGAAGAGGAACGAGCGCCGTGCCAGTATGAACCGGTACTCCGCGTTGGTCCACGCAATTTCTGCGCCGAGGAACTGGTTCTCCCTGTACCCGCGCAGGCTGTTCGCACCGCCGAACTGGTACATCTCACCCGGCTGCACCTGGCCGGTCCGGATCTCCCTGCCGTGAACGCCGAAGGCGACGACCTGGCGGCGGAACGCCGGGAGGTAAAGTTCCAGATCGACGCCCAGACGCTGAATCGTCCCGCCGCCGATCGGCGTCCCCGCGGCGGCGGCAGGGACCGAGCCTATCGATTTGCGCCCGAAGTGATAGTCGGTGTGGTAGCGGACGCCGGACTCCGGACTGTAGATATCGTCCCGCGTATCGTACTGCACGTCGATCCCCCCCGTGGTCTCGGTCGTCCCGACGACCTGCGCGACGGTCGTCGAATCCGAGGCGGGGATCACCTTTTCCGAATTCAGCACGAGGGAGACGGAAAGCTCTTCCGAGAGCATCAGCTCCGACTGGAGGTCGACCGTCCGCCGGACATACGTGCTGTCCTGCTGCCGCTGGATGAACCCCCCGCCGATATTGACGGGGAGGCTGAATATCCAGGGCTCAAGGTACCGGATCCCGATCTCCTGCGAAAGCCTGTCCTCCCTCTGCCAGCGGAGGCTGAGCTTGCGTCCCGTGCCAAAGAGATTGCGCATCGACACGGAGGCCAGTCCGGTCAGGTACCCGGACGACCCGGGGAGGGCCGGGGGGATGTACCCCAGTATCCCGTCGAACGTGTTTGTGTTCCCCTCCTTCACCCTGACAAGGAGTCCGCCGTGCCCGTCCCTCAGGTACAGCTCGGGATCGGCGACGGAGGAGAATATGTTCAACCTGTTGAGCCGTTCCCTGACGGCGTCGATCTTGGAGGGATTGAACGGCTCTCCCGGCACCAGGCGCGTCTCGCGCGTGATGACCGATGCATCGGTCTCCCGGTTCCCCTCCACGCGAATCTCGTCGATCGTCACGAGGGATCCCTCGTCCACCTTCAGGGCGATCTCCACGGAGTCCTCGGGTCCGCCCGGGCGCAATGTGAGGCTCTCCACGGTGCAGCGGACAAACGGGTAGCCCAGCTTCTCGTACCGGACGAGAAGAGCCTCGATGTCCTTTTCCAGGGTCGTCTGGTCGAGCGGGGCCCCGGGAGCGAGGTCGAACCGGCCCAGGATATCGGACTCGGCTATCTTCCCTCCTCCCGTCACCCCTATGCGCGAAACGACGGCCCTCCTCCCCTCTTCTACTACAAGGAGGATGTCGACGAATGCGCTGTCGGGGGAGAAAAAAGAGGGGGCCAGCCGGACGTGCGCGCCGAGATAGCCCCCGGCACGATAGGTTTCAAGCACAAGGGCGGAATCGCTCCTGAGCGCCCCTTCGGACAATCGGGTGCCAGGGCGCGATGAGAGCCACCCGGTGATCTCGCGGGGGGTAAACGCGGCGTTCCCCCGGACGTCCACCGAGCGGATCGTG
>DATJPH010000713.1:0-8789 GCA_035506475.1 Bacteroidota bacterium
GTCGTCGACGAATTGAGCGGTTCGATCGGCTGGCGCGTCCGCGCGTCCCCTTCGAGGTTCGCGCCGCCCACCCCCAGCGTGATGGGGTGGCCGCTGTTGAACGTCATCAGGAGCGAGGCGCCGAGCTGCTCGAGGACCGGCCCGCCGTCCCCCTTGCCGAAGTGGTAGTCGAGGTTGATGTCGCCCCGGACGGCGTTGTTGTACTCCAGCGGCGCGATGTACTCGGGCTTGAAGAGCGTGACGCCGTCAAGCGGCGCGCCGACGATGCCGCGCGCGGAGTTGGGGTAGGAGCCCGTCCCCTCCGCGTCCTGGAACGAGAGCGACGCGTTCACAAGGAGCCGTTTCGTGCGGCGCATGCTGAATGTCAGCTCGACCCCCTTTGTCGTGGCGAAATCGCCGTTGGCGAACACGTAGTATGCGCCGAGGGGGGAACCCTGGGCCGTGTTCACCTGGTCGTAGACAACCTGGTCCTTGATGTCCTTGTAGTACCCGGTGACGTCGAACGACGCGAAATCGCCGACCTGCTGCGTGAACCCGATCTCATACTGCGTCGTTCGGGTCGGCCGCACGTCGAACCCTACGGGGACGCTGATGAAGAGACCTCCCCGGATGTTCGCCGCGGTGGAGTAGAGTCCCTGGAAGATGTCCCTGAGGCGGGACTGCTGGACGAATTGCCCGAACTGCGTGTGGAAGACCGTCTCGTCCGACACCGGGAACGAGAGCCCGACGCGCGGACTGAGCGCGGAGAACGGGGAGACGTCCTTGAGCCCGGCGGGATTGATCGCCCCGCTGAAGGGGTCGATCGTCAGCTCCGGGTGCGACGGGTCGACGAACGCCTTGTTGTCGATGTTGATATAGTCGTACCGGAGCCCGACGTTGATGATCAGGTCCCGGTACTCGATCTTGTCCTGCGCGTAGAGGGAGGCGAACACCGGGTGCTTGGGGGCGTCGATCCCGGAGGAGTTCGTCTCGTTGCCGAAGACGTCGTAGCCGAAGTTGTTCACCCCCTGGTTGATGAGGACCTGCTGGGAGGAGACCTTGTGCGGGTCCCCGTCCGGGAGTGCCGCGTTGGAGGCCAGGAGCCCCGCCAGGGAGAAGACGCCGTCGTTCGTCCACGAGTAGTTCCTCATCGTGTAACGCTGGTAGTCCCCGCCGATCTTGATCGAGTGCTGCGAGCCGACCTGCGTCACGAGTGCGCCCGTGACGGACATGTCCTCCCGCTTCGTCTTGATGTATCCCGCGACCTCGTCTCCGGGGGCGTTGAATTGGAAGTTGTAGAGGTTCAGCCTCGTCGGCCGGATGTACCGTCCGACGTGACCGGCGGCGATGTCGGCCGCGCTCCTGGTCCAGACGACCCCGGCCTGCGCGTTGGCGACGCTGTCCCCGTACCCGAGGAAGTTGTCCCCCAGGATCGGGTCAAAGTTCTTTGACGAGGTGTTCAGGTACCCGAACGTCACCTCGTAGTACGTCTTGGGCGAAATCAGGTGGGTGATCTTCAGGCTCCCCGAACCGTTCTTCGTGTCCGCCTGCTCGATCCGCCCGGTGTTGAACATGTTGGCGATCTGCCCGGCGTTCCTGTTGGAATTGTACGCGACGAACTGCGTCGCGGGGGAGTATGTGCCGGAGAGCCTCACCGTGACAGGCGAGAAGTCCATCGCGAATGTCCCGGTGAAATTGTACTGGTTGATCGGGTTCTTCAGCAGCGCGCCGGCGGGGTAGTTCAGGTTGATTGTGTCGCCGGTCTGCCCCACGAGCTGCCCCAGGTGGATCCCCGGGTAGGGCTGCGGTGTGACGTCGCGCTGGTAGAGGTAATTGATGAGCCCGAAGAACTTGAACTGCTCGCTCACGATAGGCCCGCTCAGCGTCCCGGTGAACTCGTCGTACCCGAACCAGTTCGCGCCGAGGCGTTTCTCGCCGTTGAAGGCGCTGCTCTTCCCCTGGAGTCCCACGTTGTCCGTGATGAACTGGGCGCTCGCCTTCCACTGGGAGGTCCCGGATTTGAGCGTCTGCGTGATGATGCCGGAATTGGCTCCGCCGAACTCCGCGTTGTAGCCCCCGGCCTGGACCTGGATCTCTTCCACGGCGTCCTGCACGATGTTGACCGCCCGGCCTCCCACCATCGGGTTGGTGATCGACACGCCGTCAAGGTAGAAGCCGACCTCGTCCTGTCTCCCGCCGCGGATGAACACGGTATTGTCCTGGAGGACGACCCCCGGCGAAAGGGCGAGGACGTTGTTGATACCGCGGACCGGGAGGGCATTGAGGTCCTCGTCGGTCGTGATCCGGACGGCGTTCGTCGCGCTCTTGTTCACAAGGGGGCGTTCCGCGACCACCTCCACCGCCTGGAGCTGCACGTCCGTCGGCGAGAGGGTGAAATCGATCGATGTCGTCAGGTCGTTGTTGACCCTCACGTTGGCGATCGTGTACGCCGAGTAGCCGACGAACGTGGCTTTCAGCGTGTACACGCCCGCCGGGACGTTCAGGACGGCATACTCGCCGTTGACGTCCGCGGCCGCGCCCAGCGTCGTGCCGACAAGGCTCACGCTTGCGCCCACGAGGGGCTCGGACGTGGATTTATCGACGATCTTGCCGCTGATCTTCCCCGAGGCGAGCAGCGCGGCGGGAAGCGCGGTGAGCAGGAGCAGAAACAACCAGGATGTTCGCATGCAGTTCCTCCTTTAGACTGTGACGAAAGGGCACAGCTCTTCGTCGCCCCTTGAGGCACGCAGAGGGGCCTTCGGTGCAGGAAAAGAAACAGGAAACGTGTGGTTCCCGCCTCAGCGAGGGGGGAGTGTGGAAGGTCGTATCAAGATTCCGCCGGCGCGTCACCTCCTTTCGCGTAATATGCTTTCAATCATTGTACGTCAAGTGTGCCCGGATGGAAACGCTATTGTGACGAGACGAGTCCTGCAGGGACGAAACGGACTGGAGGGCGACCGGAACGGAGCGGGGGCGTGAAGGGACCGGTGACGAAGCGGTGCGCCGCGCATGTCAGGGGGACGGGCGCGGTGCGGAACGCAGGAGGAACGTCAGGAGAGCTTGCCCAGGTGGCGGGGGAGGCGCGACTTGTAATTCCTGCTCAGCATCAGGCGCGTGCCGTTCATCAGCATCACGGTGAAGTCGCCGTGGAAGAGCGGCTGCATCTCCTTGATCCTGTCGATGTTCACGATCGTCGAACGGTGGATGCGGAGGAACTGCGCGGGGTCGAGCCGGGATTCGAGGTCGTTCATCGTTTCGCGGATCAGGTGCGACGACGTCCCGACGTGGAGTGTCAGGTAGTTCCCGGCGGCCTCGATCCAGTCGATCTCCTCGACCTTCAGGAAGACGATCCGTCCCCCGGTTTTCACGACGAGCCTTGTGATGTAGCGGGATTCTCCGTCGACGCTCCCCAGGAGCGTCATGAGCTGCTTCTTGAACGGCTCGGCGGGTTCCGCGAGGAGTTGTGTCTTTGCGCGGGCCAGCGCGTCCTGGAACCTGTTGGCGGCAAAGGGTTTAAGGAGGTAGTCGAGGGCGTGAAACTCGAACGCACGGAGCGCGTGCTCATCGTAGGCCGTGACGAAGATGACGGCGGCGACGCGGTCAACGCCGACAGTCCGGAGCACCTCGAACCCGTCCTTTCCCGGCATCTGGATGTCGAGAAAGAGAAGGTCGGGGCTCGACTCCTCTATCGATCGGACTGCATGCACTCCATCCACGCATTCACCGATGATTTCGATCTCAGGATCCCGCTCGAGGAACATCCTGATTTTGTCCCTTGCGAGTGGTTCGTCATCAACGATGAGCGTCCGGATCTTCTGGCTGGTGACCCTGGTCGACGGCGGGGGGCTCATACGATTCAGTACGGAACGGAATCTGTAATGTTACACACACCCCGCCTGTCGACCCGTCCGTCATCAAAAACGACTGTTTCGTCCCGTACAGCTGGCGGAGGCGCGCCCTGGTGTTCCGTATGCCGATCCCTTCCTCGACGTGTTCGGGGAGCCCCGGCCCGTCGTTGGCAACCTTCAATTCCAGCCCCTCCGCCGTGCGCCTGACACTGATCTGCACCGTACCGGTCCTGCTCTGGGATGAGACCCCGTACCGGACGGCGTTTTCGACGATCGGCTGGAGCAGGAGGTTGGGGACCATGGCGTCGTACGCCTCCTTATCGATCGCCAGCGTCACGATCAGCCTCTCCCCGAGCCTCAGCTTCTCGATTTCGATATACTGCGTGAGGAGTCCCAGCTCCTGTCTCAGGGTGACTTCCTGCGTGCCGTTCGCCTCCAGCGTCGCGCGGAGGATGTCCGCCAGGCGCGCAATCGCCTCATCCGCGGCCTCGACGTTCTTGTGCATGAGCGAGGAGATCGCGTTGAGCGTGTTGAAGAGAAAATGGGGGTGTATCTGGTTCCGGAGCGCCTGCAGCTGGGCTTCCGCGAGTTTGGCCTCCAGGCGCGATGTCCTGAGCTCCCTCTCCCTGTAATGGCGGTAATAGTCGATCGTGTAGCTCGTCGCAAGCAGAAGGGCGTACGTCAGGTACCGCAGGAAGAGCCCGCTTTTCATGAGCCAGATGGACGTGCTCACGTACGGTTTCTCGTCCCCGTCGACGGCGTGAAGGAACGCGGCATAAATGGCGATGTGGACGAAGGGGATCAGGATGAAGGCGGGGATGTGTACGCGGAGGCTGCGTGCGGTGGGACCGGCTTCGAGAGGGTAGCCCCGCGAGAGCCAGACGATGAACGGGAAGAGAAGACACCACACGTACCAGTAGCTCAGCAGCCCGACGAGGAGGTCCCCCCAGCTGTAGTGCTGCGTTGATTCCTGCGCCATCCCCACGTAGGTCTGGAACACGAACAGGAGGCCCACCCCGGTGAATGCGCTGACGATCGTCAGCCATTGTTTCCAGCGCCAGGAGCGGAACGGGTTTGCGTCGCCGTGGATCATTTCGGTTGGATCCTCATTGAAAGGAGCTGTCAGGGCTGCTTTCCTTCGGGGGGGGACGGAAGAAAGTTGCGAACCGACTATACGGGCGGCCGGTTTCAGAAGCAAACAGTTTGGGACGAAGTGGAGTGCCGGAGTGACGAACCGTCCGGATCCGAAGGCCGGAGGAGAACGCCGGACCCTGGCCGGCCGGCCACCCACGGGCCGCAGCGTCCTGCCCGGGTCACGGCGTTCCCCTTCCGCACTGCCGCAGGGAACACTCTGTCACCGTCCCTGTCCCTCCTGTCACATTTTTGCATCCGCTCTCCCCGGAGTTGCGTATCTCATAGCAGACGACAGGGTGGTGCGTAGCTCATCAACAAAGGAGGGAGCAATGAAAACACAACTTTATGCCGGTGTCGCCATTCTGAGCGCGGCGCTTGCATATGCCGGGCCCGGGGATGTTTCGCGCCCGTCCCCCGACATGGAGCTCACCGAGGCACGGCTCCTCGATGACGTCCGGTGCGACGACTGCCAGAAACGGGATAACGCGATGTTTGACCTTGGCGAGCTCAGGTCCGAAAAGGCGGTGATCCCCCTGATGGCGGTCCTTCACTCCGACGCGGATGAAACCTCGCGGATCGTCGCAGCGCTGGCCCTCTGCCGGATCGGGGACGCGAGGGGAACATACGCCGTAAAGCGCGCCGCGAAGTTCGACGACAGCGAGAAGGTGCGGACGCTCTCCGCCTGGTTCTACAATACGTATGTCAACGAGGGGAGTTTCCTGTTTGAGCCGTCGCAGCCCGCGATGGCCCGTTCAAACTGATTCCGGGTTCTGCATGCAGTGCCGGAGGGCTCCCCGGATGTCCTGGCACCGGGGGGCCCGACTGGTTCCTCTAAATTGCCCCGATTCCGCCGCAATACGCGCCGTTCCGGCTGATTGAGAATCTCCTGAAATTGTGGTATCCTGCATACCTGCAGGAGATTGCTATGGTCGGCAAGACGATCTTGAACTACAGGATACTGGAAAAGCTCGGCGAAGGGGGAATGGGCGTCGTCTATAAGGCCATGGACCTCGCGCTCGGGCAGACCGTTGCCGTCAGGTTCCTCCCCCTCCAGCTTTCTCATTCGGAAGTCGACCGCGCCCGGTCCATCCTGGAGGCGCGGGCCGCATCGACGTTCACGCATCCCAACATCTGCACGGTCCACGCGATAAAGGAACACGAAGGCCAGATGTTCATCGTGATGGACTACGTGGAAGGGGAGACGCTCCGCAAGAAGCTTACCGCCGGACCCGTGCAGGTACGCCGGTCGATCGAGATCGGGATGCAGATCGCCGAGGGTCTTGCGATCCTCCACGACCACGGGATGATCCACCGGAACATCAAGCCCGAAAACATCATGATCCGGAAGGACGGCGTCGTCCAGGTCATGGACTTCGGGCTCCTGCGGCGCGGGACCCTCTCTCCCGAAGCCAGGGAAGGGTGTCCGGTCGGGACCGCCGCCTACATGTCGCCCGAGATCATCCAGGGACACGCCTCCGACCAGCGCACGGATATATTCTCCCTCGGCGTCATACTCTACGAGATCCTCTCGGGTCAGCCCCCGTTCAGGGGAGCCGACGAGGCGGCGCTGATGAGCGATATCCTGGGGAGCGAGCCCCGCCCCCTCTCCACGTTCGTCGAGGGGATCGACAAGGCGCTCGACGATGTTGTCCTTGAGTGCCTCGTGAAGGACCAGGAGGAACGGTACCAGTCCGCCAGGGAGCTCGCCAAGGACCTCCGCCGGTATGCGCGGACCGCCGGAGCCTCCGGGGCCGAGCGGATGGTGAAGGTCTCCATAAAAAAATATCCTCCCGGCCCTCCCCAGGAACCCGGATCATTCACGGCGAGCGTGATCAAATTCGCCGGGTTTCCCCGGGGAAGCGGGGAAGAGGTGCAGGTCGTAAAGCCGGGCGGGGCCGCCGCGCCCGCGGCGACCGTCCCGCCGCTTGCCGCGTTCAAGGGGGCTCTCCCCTGGGCGTTTGTCCTTGCGTTCCTTGCCGCCGCAGTCTCGTTTCTCCTCCTCTATTTCCGCGGGCCGGTTTCTGAAACCCGCTCAGTCCGCTCGTTCATTCGTCCGCCTGAAAATTCCACGTTCGCCCGTGTCTCGGGCGGGGCCAACGGCGGACATTTTGCGCTCGCGCCGGACGGGAAGCGGCTGACGTTCGCCGCGACCGACTCCACCGGCGTCACGCGTCTCTGGGTCCGGCCGCTCAATGCGCTTCAGTGCGCGCCGCTTGCGGGGACCGATGAAGCCTCGTACCCGTTCTGGTCGGCGGACAGCAGGTACATCGGCTTCTTCTCCGGCGGCAAGCTCCGGAAGATCGACGCTTCCGGGGGGGCGGTCACGACGATCTGCGAGGCGTCATCGGGGAGGGGGGGCTCCTGGAGCAGCGCCGACGTGATCGTCTTTGCTCCCTCCCCCACGGAGCCGCTCAGCCAGGTCCCGGCCTCCGGCGGAACTCCTGTTCCGGTGACGAAGCTCGATGCCTCGAGGCTCGAGCACTCCCACCGCTGGCCCTGCTTCCTCCCCGACGGGAAGCACTTCCTCTACCTGGCGCGGGGCTCGTCGACGGACATCGTCTATGTCGGATCGCTCGACGGGAAGGAGAACAAGGAGCTGACACGCAAACACTCGAACGTCTTGTACGGCAACAGCTGCCTTCTCTTCATCGAAGAGGGATCCCTGATCGCCCAGCCCTTTGATCCCTCCGGCCTCGAAATGAAGGGACTCCCTTCCACGGTGGCCGAGGGGGTGAAGTACGATCCCGGCTACGGCCGGGGGGAGTTCTCCGTCTCCGGGCACGGCGAGCTCCTGTACGCCGAGGGAGGGTCGGAAAACTCCGGGCTCGCCTGGTTTGACCGCGCGGGGAGCTTCAACGGGTATGTCGCGCGGTCCGTGAAAAACGTCGATGCGCGCATTTCGCCTGACGGCAACCGTGTCGCGTATTCCAGCGACGCGGAGGAGGGGGCGAACCGCCGCCTCACGACGGATCTCTGGCTCTATGACCGTGTCCGCGGGTTGACGTCGCGGCTGACGTTCGACCCGGGAGACGAGATTGACCCTGTCTGGTCGCCCGACGGGAGACAGATCGCGTTCTCCTCCAACCGGAGCGGCAGGGCGAACCCGTACAGGATCAATGCGGACGCGACGGCCGGGGAGCAGCCGCTGATGGGCTCGGACTACAACTTCTTCCCGACCGACTGGTCGGCCGACGGGAAATACATCGCGCTGCAGCGCGGCCCGACGAAGGACGAACGATGGAGCATCTGGATACTCCCGCTTGCCGCCGGGAAGAAACCGTACAGCTGGGTTAAAAGCGATGCCGACCTGCAGCTCGGCAAGTTCTCTCCGGACGGCCGCTGGATGGCATACGTCTCCGACGAGTCCGGCGAGCAGCAGGTGTACATCCGTCCGTTCCCCGGTCCGGGGTCGCGGACGCAGGTGTCGCTCCACGGGTGCAACGGCGAGGCGTTCTGGCGCCGCGACGGTAAGGAGCTCTACTTCATGTCGCTGGATTCCAGGGTGATCGCGGCCGAGCTCGCGCGCGCGGGCTCGAGCCTGAAAGTGACGCGGCTGCGCGAGTCGTTCGACGCCCGCTCCCGAGGGATCAGGTTCCTGCGCGGGATCACGCCCGACAGCCAGCGGCTCCTTGGCGTCTACAATCCGTCGGACACGCGTCCGGCCGACCTCACGCTCGTCACCGACTGGATCGGCGATACCCGGAAACCGTAGCCTCCGTTTCCCACCTTTCCTGATGAGGAGACCGCGATGGTAGGATCCACAATTTCTCACTACAACATCCTCGAGAAGATCGGCGAGGGGGGCGTCGGGACGGTGTACCGGGCCCA